>JBBTIN010000035.1:0-14082 GCA_038059935.1 Nitrospirota bacterium | reverse complement strand
AAACCCCCTATGAATCCTCCAACCCCGGTAACACTTTATTATGATCTATAGCGTCTTTGTTCTTGGGTCGAAAATTTCAAAGCAGGTCTGGGTTTCTTTCGAAACCCTATGCTAGAATCATTGTAACAATCATCAGCGGCACTTGTTCCGCGTGAGGCAAAAGATGGATCTTTTTTCGGAAATGCAATTGGGCGGACATGAGCAAGTGCTATTTTGCTCTGACGCACCATCGGGTCTTTCGGCCATTATTGCGATTCATTCGACACGACGAGGGCCTGCGCTCGGCGGCTGTCGGATGTGGCCTTATCCCTCATCGGACAGCGCGCTTTCTGATGTTCTCAAACTTTCCCGCGGAATGACTTACAAGGCCGCGATCAGCGATCTGCCGCTCGGCGGCGGAAAGAGTGTGATCCTGGGTGATCCCAAAAAAGATAAAACGCCCGAGCGGATGATTGCCTTTGCAAAAAATGTTGCGGCGTTGGGAGGCCGGTATATCGTTGCGGAAGATGTCGGGATTGCCCTTTCCGATGTGGAGCTTTTTCGAACCGTAACCCCGCATGTTGCCGGGTTTGCAGAAGAGGCTGGCGGAACGGGTGATCCTTCTCCTCAAACGGCACTGGGTGTTTTTGTGGGCATGTCCGCCTGCTTAGAAGAAATGTCCTCTGGGGGTACGCTTGAAGGCTGTCGCGTGGCGATACAAGGATTGGGAAAGGTTGGCTATGCGTTGGCAAAATTGTTGTATGAAGCCGGCGCGAAAATCATTCTTTCGGATATGGACCCCGAGCGCGTTGCCATCGGATGCCGCGAGTTTGATTGTGATATTGTGCATCCGCACGAAATTCACAAAGTCTCTTGCGATATTTTTGCGCCTTGCGCGATGGGTGGCATTTTGAATGAGCGAACGATTCCCGCGCTTTCGTGTAAAATTGTTGCCGGAGCGGCCAATAATCAGTTATCTGACAAAGCGTCTGCCCAAAAACTACAAGCGCGTGGTATTTTGTATGCCCCAGATTATGTGATCAACGCCGGCGGGCTGATTCATGTGGCGACAAAGGAAAATGTGGAGATGAAAATCCGTGCGATTGGGGGTCGTCTTCAAGCCATTTTTGAAATGGCCAAATCAAAAGAAATGGTTCCGTCCGAGGCGGCAGATAAAATTGCCGAGAAAAAACTTTATGGATAAAACACAGATTAAGCCGATCATTGCCGCGATGCTTTCATTGGTATTTGCCGGATTGGGACATCTTTTTATCCGACAATATGCACGGGGCATTCTCTTTTTGATTCCCGCTTTGTTCTTATGGAAGTTGTCCGATTATTATGCGCAAATGTTGTTGGCGAATTTGATCGTTTTTATTTTTGCCGCGTTTGATGCCTTCTCGTTTGGAAAGCGCGGCATAGGGATATTGTAGCCCGCCGACGGGCGGGGGCGAGAACGACTGCTCCGCAGTCTATCCCTGACTTTCGCAGGGCACGCTGCCCCCGTCATTGCAGTGGCGCGATTTGGGGGGGTTTGACACCTGTAATTTGTTATAGTAAAATTTTTCGCCTTGCTTCGAAAAAGCGACGCTTATCGTTTATCAAAGATAAACGGCGAATAGGGATTGCATTATTTTCAAATAGAATGTTGCTCTAAATAGATTAGATTCAAAGCGTTATAAAGTAAAAAGTTCTTATGTCTTCTAAACAAAAAATTATATACCTTGGACCAGAAGGAACGTTTGCGTTCTGCACTGCGGAAAAACGGTTTGCCGGACAATATGAGTTTGTTCCCGCGACGACGATTAGAGGGGTCTTTGACGGCGTTTCCAAAGATCGGCTTTCATTAGGCGTTGTTCCTATTGAAAATTCATCGGGAGGCACCATTTATGAGACCGTGAATCAGCTTGTTGATCAATCTTTTGGTCTTTTTATTCAAGAATCCTTATCTATGAACGTTAAATTGGCGCTTTTGGGTAAAAATAAAGAGGGCATCCAAGTCATTTATTCCCATTTTGCGCCCCTTGTTCATTGTGAAAATTGGTTACGAAGTAAATTTCCAAATGCACAATTGTCTGAGGAAAAAAGCACAGCCACGGCTGTTCTGAGGGCTTCAAAAGAAGAGAATACGGCTGCAATTGGCACAAGGGACGCTGCGAAAAAATATAATCTCACTGTTCTGGAATTTCCCATTGGAGAGGAGAATATGCAGAATATCACGCAGTTTTTTGTTGTGGGGCACGAAAAAGCGCTACTGCGACCAGGTGATAATTTAAAAACGAGTTTCGTTGTGGTGCTTCCAAACGAGCCGGGAGGCGTTGTCAATTTCTTAGAACCCTTCAAAGACGAAAAGATTAACCTTTCTCGTATTATTTCTCGACCCATTTGGGGACAGCCTGAATCCTACGTCTTCTTAATCGATATTCTGGGAACTGAACAAGAAGAAAAAGTGAAGGTGGCGGTTGAAAAGGCCGGGAAGGTTGCTATTTCCATGAAAAATATTGGTTCATATCCTACAACTGAAGCATACGCATCGGAATAGATTCCGTTGCCTTTCCCGCGACCTTTCACGGTTGTCTTTGACACTAACGCATAACGCATTTTTTGTTTAACCGATCGTTTCGGGGTGGGGCTTGCTTTGGCAAAACAGATATTGTACCTTTCCGTAGCGTACAGAATGACAGAACGTCATTTGACGGGATTCTCTGTATGAATAAAAAATATTAAGGAGAAAAGAGATGATTAAAAAGGTAACTGCTTTTTTGATAATTTTTTCGTTATGTGCGGGTTGTGAAACGGCGGGGAAGAAAACGGCAATGGGCACCGGCGCGGGGGTATTGGCTGGGGCATTGCTGGGAGGGATCATTGGACATCAGTCAGGCGATAAAGAAAAAGGGGCAATGATCGGCGGCGCACTCGGGGGGACAATTGGCGGAACAGTGGGTTATCGGATGGATAAGCAAGCCAAAGAACTCGCGGCCATTGCCGAAACGCAGCGAACCGATCAGGGCATCCTGATGACACTGAAGGGCAATATTTTATTTGCGACCAACTCCTCAACCCTACAGTCGGAAGCCATCTCGACGGTCAGTCAGATTACCGATGTTCTTAAAAAATATCCGGACAATAAGTTGGTTGTTGTTGGCCATACCGATTCAACGGGGAACGCCGCACACAATCAACGCCTCTCCGAGCAGCGGGCGCAGTCGGTTCGTTCGGCGATGATTTCAAATGGGATGGCTTCTTCCTCTTTAGAAGCGATTGGCAGTGGCCCGTCACAGCCAGTTGCCTCTAACGAATCAGAGGATGGTCGCGCGAAAAATCGCCGTGTTGAACTGCGGATTTCTAGCACGGAAACCGAGCATGCTCATTAAGGTTTGACCTCATCCCTATTTCAAAGCAAGAAAGCGGTGGGGACGTCGCTTTTACGTGTGAAGGGATCGTTATTTTGCGGGTGCGGGATTTTTCCGCATCCGCGCCTTCATCCGCTCTACTTAGTGGCTGAACAAAAAGGCTCTCTCTGTCATTTCGAACGGAGTGAGAAATCTTAAGGACTTGATAACATTGAGATAACAGATTTCTCCCTTTGGTCGAAATGACAAAAACATGTCACAGATTTTATTCTTCCGAACAACGCTTCTTTTTTATTTTCTGGGCTGCCTTCTTTTTTTATTAGCGCTTCGGGATAAAACCGACACGAATCGTCTCTCCATGATGCAGCGCGCGGCATTTACCGTGACGGGGATCGGATTTCTCTGCCATAGTGTTGCGCTTTTTATGCCACTTCAGATTGCGATAGCGTTTAGTACGCTTCGGGAAGCGCTCTCCTTTTTTTCGTGGGTCATTGTGTTGGTCTTTTTTTGCGTTGAGATGCGTTTTCGTGTTCATGTGATGGGCTCACTGATTCTCCCCATCGCGTTTCTCTCGCTCATTTCCGCAGCGATCTTGCCTCAAAACAGCCCTGCGATTGATCCCGCATTAAAAGGCACCTTACTGGGGGTTCATACGACATTGTCCGTATTGGGGATTTCCGCATTTGCAATCGCGGCGGTTTGTGGCGTGATGTATCTCTTGCAAGAAGGGTTTCTCAAATCAAAACAGTTTAGCCCGCTTTCTTATAAATTGCCTTCGCTCGCCCTTTTGGATCAATGGAATAAAACCGCGCTTTTTTGGGGAATTCCGTTTCTGACACTGGGTATTATATCCGGCGCGTTTTGGTCGCAATACGCCGTCGGCGCGTTTTGGTCTAATAGCCCCAAACAACTTTTATCTTTGGGGGCTTGGTTTTTTTATCTGATTGTACTGCAAGGGCGTGCAACCGCTGGCTGGCGGGCGCGCCGCGCCGCATATCTTGCCATCATCGGATTTCTCGGAGTTCTTTTTATTTTTACCACACTCACTTAATGAATATTATCGTCGTCGGGATCAACCATCGCACCGCGCCGATTGAGGTGCGGGAGCAATTCGCCTTCTCCAACGGAGAGATTGAAAAGTCACTTTATCAACTGAAGGAGAATCCGCTGATTAGTGAGGCGTTGATTTTATCCACCTGTAATCGGGTTGAGCTCTACGCGGTCGTGGCCGAAACACGAACGGGATACGATCTGCTCAAGCAATTTTTTCTGAATCGTTCCAAATTGGCCAATGACAATGCGACTGCTGCCGCGCTTTATCTGTACGAATCGAATGCTTGCTTGAAGCATTTGTTTCGCGTTGCGTCGAGCCTCGATTCGATGATGATTGGAGAACCGCAAATTTTAGGACAGATCAAAGACGCGTTTGATTTGGCGATGCGACATCAGGCAACCGGTCTAATCTTAAATAAGGTATTTAAGAAGGCGATCTCCGTGGCCAAGAGAGTTCGCACCGAAACGAAGATTGCAGAAAATGCTGTCTCCATTAGCTTTGCTGCAGTAGAGTTGGCCAAAAAGATATTTGGTGATCTCTCGAAAAAATCAGTCATGTTAATCGGCGCGGGTGAAATGGCGGAGTTGGCCGCGTGTCATTTTATGTCCAATGGCATTAAAACCCTTTTTATCGCCAACCGAAGTTATGAACGCACATTGGAATTGGCATCAGAATATCAGGGGACGCCGGTTCGATTTGAGGATTTCTTGGTAGAGATGGCGCACTCGGATATTGTGCTTTGCTCCACGGGCGCGCCGAATTATCTGGTTGGCGTGGATGCGGTTTCAAAGGTTATTGCTGCACGACAAAATCGTCCGATCTTTTTTATTGATATTTCGGTTCCTCGAAATATTGACCCTGCAATTAACACATTAGACAACGTCTTTTTGTATGATATTGATGATTTGAAATTGGCAATTGAGGTGAATATTCGGACGCGCAAAAATGAGGCATTGAAAGCGGAAGCCATTGTGGATGAAGAAGTATTGCAAATCTCTGGTTGGTTTCGGTCTTTGGACGCGGTGCCTTTTATTGTCGCACTAAAAGAGAAGGCCGAGCAGATTCGGCAAGAAGAGATGAAGCGAACGTTGGATCGTCTTGGCGCGATTTCCGAAAAAGAACGCGAAGCGATTGAAGGCCTAACCGCAGCGATCGTGAATAAATTGCTGCATGGGCCGCTGACAATATTGAAGAAAGAAGCCGAGGGGAATAATGGGAATTCGGTTTTAGAGGCGGCGCAGAAAATGTTTCTGATTGAGAAAAAAGAGCCAGCGATTTTGGCCCACGAGAAAAAGGAGGAGGCGTGACCGCGTTACGAATCGGCGCGCGAGGCTCTTTGTTATCGGTCACGCAGACGAGCTGGGTGGCGGAACAAATCCGCGCGCAGGGGGTGTCGGTTGAAATCAAAACGATTAAAACAACCGGCGATAAAATAGTGGATGTGCCGTTGGCGAAGATCGGCGGAAAAGGGCTTTTTGTAAAAGAGATTGAAGAGGCGCTCTTATCCGGCGAGATTGATCTTGCGGTTCACAGTATGAAAGACATGCCGACGAAAATTCCGGAAGGGCTGCATATTGGGGCCGTGCCAAAACGCGAAAATCCGTATGACGCGTTGATTACGCGAGACGGCGTTTTATGGAAGGATTTGCCATTTGGCGCGCGAATTGGCACCGCTTCGCTTCGACGACAATCACAATTAAAACGATCTCGTCCCGATCTTTTGTTTTTTCCGTTACGGGGAAATTTAGACACGCGGCTCAAAAAACTTTTTAGCGGAACGTCCGCTGCGAATGGAGAGATGGATGCGATTGTTCTCGCCGCGGCCGGATTGCATCGGATGGGCTGGAAGGAGAAGATCACCGAATATCTTCCAGCCGCGATTAGTCTTCCGGCAATCGGACAGGGGGCGTTGGCGATTGAATGCCGCAAGGATGATGCAAAGGTGAACGCGGCGATTGCTTTTTTAAACGACTCAAAAAGTGCCGCTGAAATCGCAGCGGAGCGGGCATTGATGATTCGGCTTGAAGGGGGATGTCAAACCCCGATAGCGGGCTTTGCGTTGGAATCGAACGGGGAGATCACATTAGAGGGGGTTGTCTTAAGTCTTGATGGTACCAAGCGGGTACATATTAAGAAGACGGCGCCTGTGGCCTGCGCGTCTGATCTGGGAGAGACAGTAGGTGAAATGTTGTTGGCCGCGGGGGCAGATGTGATCTTGCGGGAGATTTTAGATCAACAAGAATAGACGATGCTCATCCCCCAAAACGAGCCCTTATATTTTTAGGTAGTGGGTAAATTTCATATAAACATGTCATTCCCGCAATTTTTAGGCGGGAATCTATTGTTTTATGATAAGAGATTCCTGCCAGAAACATGCAGGAATGACAGATCACTTTTCAAATTCACCCACTACCTATTTTTAGAGGTGCCCTTTTTTAGTTGCTTCTTCTATTTTCTCTCCATTTGAATCTGTTCGCAACTTCTCTCGGACAACGCGCAAATGGTCAACAACGGGCCCACGCCCAATGAACGCGGGATGACCGATCCATCCATGACATAAAGGCCGGAATACACTTCCGAGCCACAATCCGATGAGAACACCTGTCCTTTGTGATTGACCACGCCCGCTTTCGCATCGTCGGCCATCACCGCGCCGCCCAGCGGATTCCATGATATTCGCCCATGTCCCAATAGGTCATTCCATATTGGATTTTGAAGATATGCCCCGCCTAATTGTTCTGCAATCTTCTGAAGCATCTCGTTAGTCCGATAAAATTCCGGCTGCCGACTGATCCCCGGCCATAGAATTTTTATGCGATCTTTTTCCATGATGATTCGGCCCCCACTGCCATCATGGGCCGTCGCAAAAAGTGCTGCCGTATTATGGACCGCGCCAACAGAGGAACCCCGTATTTTACTTTGAATGATCCGCGTTTCCTCTTGCAATCGTTTTTGAAGTGATTCTGTTCCCGTCTGATGGGTCTTCGCCAGAGCAGAAAGAAGCTGCGGCAGCCACTTTGAAATCGCTTCCGGAAAGGCGAGATCGGTCAGGGTAATGTTATTTTGTAACGCTTGTCCCAAACGAAGATCAATCTGTCCGGTCGTGCAAGGCCCAATCGGCGGGGTGTGCGCGTTAAGTCCCACCCCATTCATCGGATAATTTGTATTAAAGATCACGCCAATCATATTGCCGTTTCCGGAAAAACGATGGCCTAACGCATTCGAAAGCCGTAATCCTTTTTCTTGAGAGCGAAGGAGAATTTCGGTGGTGCCAAGCGTCCCGGCAGAAAGAATGACCCGATCGGAGCGCAGGATCAGCGTTTTCTCTTTTTGCTTTTGTGGGGTAATTCTTTTAATCAAGACGCGCCAAAGCGCACCGTCTTGTTGTATAGACAAGACCTCTATTTGAGTAAAGAGTTTTGCGCCATGTCGTTTTGCATCCGGCAGATAATTGGTGAGCAGTGTACTTTTCGCGCCATAGTTACATCCCGTCATGCAATTGCCGCATAAAACGCACGGCTCTTGTAAAACGCCTGCCGCATTTCGACGATTGGGTAGTGAATCAAAATTGATCAGAAGGGGCGGACGACTTGTTTTAGAGCCGACCGTCGTTTCTTGAACCGCTTGACCGATTCTGTGAAATTTAGAGGGAAGCGGGAAGCCGATTGGATAAATGGAAGGGGCAAGCATCCCTTCCGCTTTTTCATAAAAATGAGGCATTCGCTGATCATTTTGAATGGCGTCCGGCCAGATCGCATCTTGTAAGATGTCCCGATCAGGACGAAGACAAACGCCTGCATCAATCAAGGAGGTTCCGCCGAGGCCACAGCCGGTCAGCACATTGATGTCCCGATGGCAGCGCACGTCAAAAAGTGCGGTGGGGGAACCACGCGATCCAGATGACGTGCCCATTTGAATCGCTTCAAGAAACTGTTCCGTATTATCGGGATATTGACCCGGGAGAATTTCGCGGCCGCGTTCAAGGAGACAGACTTGTAGTCCTAATCGAGCAAGTCGTGATGCGGCCACCGCGCCGCCGTATCCCGATCCAACAATGATTGCATCATAACGCTCTGAAAGATCTTCTTGATTTTCTGAAAGCCACATTTTTTCGCATCCTTCATTTTTAATCTGATGCTAACTTATAAAAATGTATTGTACCGTCATTCCAGCATGATTCTAGCCGGAATCCAGAAATAAAACACTGGATACCGGCCTTCGTCGGTATGACAAATGTATGGTTATTTATGAAACATACTACTAGACAATGCGCTGCCCCGGCAAAAGCGGCGGCATCGGACAACCCAAACTATCCGAGATTGCGCGTAACAACTCGGCTTCATCTATTGTCACCTCATGATCCGCGGTGATTGAAGTCGCACATGCCGCAAGCAATTGACGCGTAAGCTTCGGAGAAATTTGTGTTAAAAGATCAAGCGATTTTCCCAGCACTTCGAATCCACAGGCTTCCATCGGCTGAAGGGTTGCCCCTGGCAAATTCAAATGCGAGATGGCCTGATCAAACGCAAGCTGCGCCTGTTCATTTTGATCATGTCCCGCATAAGATAATGCAGACAGGAGAATCTCACAATGAGACGCGATTCGCTTTAACGTATAGTACTGGACAATCGGGGATTGTCGTTTTTCAAAGGTTGCCGCAAGATGAGCCACCAAAATACGCTGTATGACCCACTCAAATAAATTGATTTTCAAATCGGCTTCAACGAGATAAACAATGCTTTGATGAAACTGTTTGTATTGTAATTTTGTCAACGTGCGAAGCGCGGGGAGCGCCATATCAATTAACGGCAATCGCATTTTTTTCTCTAATGACAAGATCACAGGCAGCAACCGCATTGTCTCATCATAAGCCCCACGGTCGGAATCTCCCGCTAAGTAATCGGTTTGAATCTTGCGCGATGCCGCATCGGAATTCATTAGCAACGCATAGATCACTGCCCGCGCGCCGTACGGCGTATGCGCTGCGGCGACAATCGGCTCCGGCAAACTTTGGATCAGCATTTCGGCATACTGCACATTCCCCTTTGTAATCCGGCCGATTTGATCGAACACGCTTTCTTTCGGCTTTTCGGTAGGCATTATTTTTTTTGAAGCAAACGCAAACGGCATTGTTGATTGGGCATCCAGCGCCTCAAAAACAGTGTCGGCGGTGACTTCTGGAAATGTTCCTTGCCATGACGGATCAATCCGACGAATCCGATCGGCAAGTGGCGGATGGGTTGCAAAAAGTTCCATCCACCCTGAAATCCCTTGACCAAAAAATAAGTGGCTGACTTCCAACGCATTGGGACTCTTCACGATTGAGCCAAGCGAAAAGCCACCAATCTTCTTTAGCGCTCCACTGATTCCATCCGCATTGCGTGTAAATTGAACGGCCGAGGCATCGGCCAGAAATTCCCGCTGACGGCTCACAGCCGCCTTAATCATGCTGCCGAAAAATGTGCCAATAAACCCAATCACCATCATTGCCACGCCAACAGCCATAAACGGCAACGGGTTCCCGCTGTCTTTAGAATCTCGCCGAGCTCCACCACCATAAAATGCAAATCGCAGCACAAAATATCCAATATTGCTAATGACCAAAATGCCACTTAATATGCCAATTAAACGAATGTTCAATCGCATATCTCCATTGAGGATATGACTGAATTCATGTGCAATCACGCCTTGTAGTTCGTCGCGCGAAAGTTCTGTCACACTGCCACGCGTCACGCCGATTACGGCATCACTGTGCGATGTCCCCGCAGCAAAGGCGTTAATTGCGTTTTCGTCTGAAAGCAAATACACAAGCGGTGTTGGCATGCCCGACGCAATGGCCATCTCCTCCACCACATTGAGCAGTTTTCTTTCCAATGCGTCGGTGGTATTCGAATCGATCCGTCGGCCCCCCAATTGTTCCGCGATGCGTGGCCCGCCTGATCGCAGCTGAATCATCTTAAAAAGACTGGCAGTCGTGATCACCAAAAATGTACCGGCTGCCACTTTGAGAAAAAGTGCACTATTCCACAGGTTCGACGATTGCAAGATGGCCCAAGGATTTTCGGCCATGAGCATTTGATCTGAATTTTCGGAGACAGCAATGGCAGAGGAGATGACAAAGTAAATCATCATCGTGATTCCCAGCATGGCAAGCCCAAATAGAAAAACGAGTCGTGACGTTTGCTTTCGGGCTTGGTCTTGGCTTTCAAAAAAATCAGCGGCCATGACGTGGCTGCGGACTAGAACGAAACCTTCGGCGCCGCGGCAATTGCGACACGATCTTCAAACTCAAGCAAGGTTGCATCTTGTGCATGACCAAAGGTTGCCGCCAATAAAATCGCCGGAAAGCTTTGCTTGTAGGTGTTGTAGGTGGTGACCGTATCGTTAAAGGCCTGACGGGAAAAGGCGACCTTATTCTCGGTGGAGGTCAACTCTTCCATCAGTTGCTTCATATTGTCGTTGGCCTTCAAATCGGGATAGGCTTCCATGACGGCAAAGAGCCGCCCCATTGCGCCCGTGAGTGCCCCCTCCGCGCCAATCAACCCTTTCATCGCATCAGGATTTGTTGGATCCAGTGACGCATTTTTCAGTCCGGAGACGGCCTGATTTCGCGCAGCAATCACGCCTTCCAGCGTTTCTCGTTCATGCTTCATATACCCTTTGGCCGTCTCGACCAGATTGGGGATGAGATCATGTCGGCGTTTTAATTGAACGTCAATTTGGGAAAATCCGTTCGTGTACCGATTTTTATAGAGCACCAGATTATTGTAAATCCCAATCACAATGCCGATTAGCGCGATGGCAATAACAACAAATACAATCAATGTAATAACAGTACTACTCATGATAAACCTCCTTCGTTATACTGACTCTAACTTCGCATACTTCAACGCCAACTTCTTAACCCCAACGGATGCAAAAAAAAGCGTGATCTTATCCCCGCCGCCATATTGCCGAACCTCCCCCACGCCAAAGATCGGATGACGCACGCGCGACCCAATCGGATAGGCTCCTCCACTATTTCTTCTTTCTGCCATTTCACTTTCTGGAATATCGGAGTAATCAGGGGGCTCTTTATAGGCGTACTCTTTCTGCCACTTGCTCTCCCCGGAAACATCTCCCCTTCGAGGGGAGGCAAAGGAGGAACTCGGAGGGTCGTATGATAAATCTTTAATAAAACGAGAGGGACTATTTCTTTGTGTTGAGCCATACAACCTGCGGCTTTCCGCGTGAGTCAGATAAAGACATGACCGAGCGCGGGTCATTCCGACATAACAAAGCCGTCGTTCTTCTTCTATCTCTTTTGGTGTCGCCAAGGAACGCGCGCTTGGGAAAATTCCTTCTTCCATGCCGACCATAAAAACAGTTTCAAACTCCAGCCCCTTTGCCGAATGCAACGTCATCAAGGTGACATACGCCTCATCGGTTTTATCATTGGTTTCATTGGCGATCAATGCGATTTGATCCAAAAACGCCTTATAAATATTCTCCCCCTTGGGCGCTTCGGTCAAGCCTTCCGGAATGGCCGGAATAAATTGTTCGGCGGCAGAAATAAATTCCAGAATATTTTCTTTCCGAGAAATTGCCCCGGCGGATGTTTTAGCCGGAAAGCCTGATGAACTATCTCCCCCCTTTTCTTCTTCTTGCACATAGTCAAGATAGGCCGTTTTTTCAATGATCTGTTTCAAAAGATCAGAGATTGAAAGCTGTTTCATGTCTTCTCTTGCCTTTTCAATCAATCCGAAAAATTGGATCAAGCCGCGTTTTCCGGGGCCGGTTAAAGCGGAGACGCCCTCTTGATTTTCTCCCGAGACACAACGACCGATTGCCTCATAAAGCGAAATCTGTTCGGATTCGGCTTGTGCGTAAAGCCGCTGCACGGAGACCTCTCCGATGCCGCGCGGCGGTGTATTGATAATGCGCCGAAGGCTTACACCATCTTCGGGTAAAACAATCACGCGCAGATAGGCGATTAAATCTTTAATCTCTTTTCGTTCGTAAAATCGAATGCCGCCGAAAATAACATACGGAATGCCGCGATTTCTTAAGCCCTCTTCAATCACGCGCGATTGCGCATGGGTTCGATAGAGGACACAAAAATCAGAAAGTGATTTCCCCTTTTTCCGTTCGGACGAAACCGTGTTACTGACAAAGATGGCCTCCTCGGATTCATCCTCGACTTTTTGTATGACAATCGGTTCTCCGGCATCATTTTCCGTCCATAGTTTTTTTGCCTTTCGTTCCTTATTCTGCGCAATCACAATGCCCGCCGCGGATAAAATGGCTTGTGTCGAACGATAGTTTTGATCGAGGATCACCACTTTTGCGTCAGGGAAATCGCGTTCAAACTTGAGAATATTTCCGACATCCGCGCCGCGAAAGGCATAGATGGATTGATCGTCATCTCCAACGACACAAAGATTCCGTCGCTCTGAAATCAGAAGCCGAATCAACCGATATTGTGCAAAATTGGTATCTTGATATTCATCAATCATCAAGTATTGAAATTGCTCCTGATAGCGTTTCAGTAAATCGGGCTGGGTTGAAAAAAGTTTCAGGGTGAGCCCAATCAAATCGTCAAAATCAACCGCCTGAAAGAACGCGAGCTTTTCTTGATAGAGGGCATAGACCTGTTTTAATTTTTCTTGAAGCGGCGAGGTTGAAAAGCCCGCTTGATATTGATCCGGCGTGATCAGTTGATTTTTAAGCTGGCCGATTAACCCCAACAATTTTTTGGGCGGATACATGGCATCATCAATGCCAAGATCGGATAGACAAGTCTTAATCAGCGCGTTTTGATCTTGCGCGTCATAGATCACAAAATCTCTTTTGATTCCAATGAGGTGAATATGTTGTCTCAAGATTTTCAGACAGACCGAGTGAAACGTGGCGACAGAAACACGGCGGCCTGGTGCTCCGGGCAGGAGGGCCTCAACGCGCGATTTCATCTCTCCCGCGGCCTTATTGGTGAAAGTCACCCCCATGATGGTTTCGGGTGGGATGCCCAGTGTTTCGACCAGATAGGCAATCCGATGTGCAATGACGCGGGTTTTCCCCGATCCAGCACCAGCCAGGATGAGTAGCGGCCCTTCGGTATAAAGAACGGCCTCTTTTTGTTTGTCGTTTAATTCTTTGAGAAGATCGGCTGACATGCGTGGAGATTATACACGATGGTTTTTTACTTTGAAAGAGAAGGTTAAGGACTCTCTGAATTGACATATGACAATTTGGAATATGACAGAATGGAATACTATCCTACAAGTATCAATATGGCCAAAGCAATTTACTCTAAAGACCACAAATATATCGTTGAGCAACTAAAAAAAGCTCGCCAAGAGGCCGGTTTAGATCAAATTGGGGTGGCTAAACTAATTGGCAAAACACAATCCCATGTTTCAAAAGTCGAGGCCGGGCAGAGGCGAATTGATATTGTCGCGTTGAAAGAACTGGCTCGGATTTATAAAAAGCAGATGGATTATTTTCTAAAATAGTATGGATTATTTTCTAAAATAGTATGGATTTATCCACCCTCAAAAAAGAACTTCAGTGCATCAAGAACCTTGGTTTTGTGCCAACCCACAGAGTGGGTGATACGGGCATCGGCAAAACGCTTGAAGATTTGCTCCACATTAAAGAAAATAAGGTTCTTTGAAGGTTTGAGTGGGTAATGGGTTATAATCCTGATAGGCAAACCAA
>JBBTIN010000034.1:0-2298 GCA_038059935.1 Nitrospirota bacterium | reverse complement strand
CGCCCCCTACACGCTTTCCAGGCGTGCCAGTTCAACCGCTCCTGCACCTCTCCGAAAAAATCGCCCCGCAATTTTTGGAGCATTCGAGCAGTGGAACAATAGAACATTAGATCGATGAACAAGGCGAGAATGCGGTCTAATGTTCCAATGCTCCACTGATCAGTTTTAAAAACTGCGAGGCCTATTCTATGAGAAATCCGATCGGTTTGCAATGAAAAGATGGATGTCGCGGCCGGTGATACTGCAGGTTAGCCCAAGTCCCTAATCATTCGTTCATACTCTTGATGAGTGCCGATCCAAACCCAAATAAAGTCGTCACCGTCTTTAAACGCAAGCGCCCTATAGTCCATTCCTGCTCGGGCTGACCAAAGCCTACCGACTTTTTTGAAATGAAGAGAGGGATGCGAAGGATTATTTTTAAGGAGTTCAAAGTTCTTTCTTGATATCTTTTGAACAGGATCGGGAAGTTTGTCGAAGCATTTCCAAAATCGGTCTGTAGTCCGATGCATTTAGAGGCCCTTGAGCTTTCCCTTCGCTTTTTCCTCAAGAGCTTCCTTCATCAGGAAGTCCAAATTCCCTTCCTCCGAATCCGCCTTAATCTGTTTGTCCCATTTCTCCCAGTCCTTTTCCGAAAACCATTGCCTCAATTGGGTATAGTCATTTTCTGGAAGAGACTCTATGGCTTTCTTTATTTCACTGACCTTTGACATTGAGCCCTCCTTTCCGTTTTAAGTTTCTTTCCGGATGGCTTAAACTCATTCTACTACAGTTTCGGTCAAGATGTCTAATGATCCAAGCTGTACCGCTACGGCATTCACCTGATTCTAAGGCCATGGCCACGCTTCACCCGCCAGCACGGGTCTCGGAAAAGCCGACGGCCAATCTGAGTCTGCACGAACAAGGCTCATTGGACGTACTATGTTCTTAACTTGTCGAACTTGAAACCAAATTGCGTCTCCAAGAATTTAAGTGTCGCGCTTTGTCTTTCCAAAGAGGCCTTGGTGGATGGCGTTGAGAAAAGCCCTGCTTTAGAGCGCCATTTACGGTCTTTAGCCGAAACAGTGGCAATCCACTTGATTTCGATTACCCACTCCGCCTTATCGGGATCGTCGCCATTGTCGAAAATATTCCGCTGATCCAAAGGCAGTGCATGTAATGATTTGTCATCAACCCTGAACTCATTTGCCGAAACTGCGGTTGTTTTTACAATCCCAACGCCGACATAGCCGCCCCGGAAGCCCTTTTTGCTCCAATAGGCCGCGATGATATCGCCGGGCCTAAACTCCTGCATTTTTTTACGGTACCTCTTGCCCTGCCCGGAGGACATGAACCCATATTTCTGACAATCAAACCATGACCTATGTTTTCCCTCACCCACATTCAACAGATAGATGCCGTTACTATAATCGAAGTGTTTGAGATCAAGGTGTAAGGTGTTATGAGGACGGAACTTTTCACTGAAGTGGCCTGAGGAGATATTCGTTAATGTGCGGCCAAGTTTCCAGATTAGAGTCTTTTCTATAAGGAGAGCTTCTTCTTTTGTGAGGCACGAAGCGATAACCTTAATAATGGGCTCTTGGCCCGCTTTCTTTATAGCCTTGATCCGATTAACCTTCTCATTATCCTCGTCAGAATCTGAAAGATGAGATGCCTTTCGATCATCCTTGCCTTGCCCATAGTAGAACTCTTCAAAATTTCTGGGATCGATATACACGTAAACATAGTAATTGTGATTGTTGTCCATACCTATGTCGAATGATCCAATGCTCCGAATTTTTGCCTCGCAAAAATTCTGGCGGAGAGGGAGGGATTTGAACCCCCGGTGGAGTTTCCCCCACATCTGCTTTCGAGGCAGACGCCTTCAGCCGGGCTCGGCCACCTCTCCGTAAAATTTGCCCTGCAAATTTTACAGAGCATTCGAACAATGGATCAATGGACCATTACATAAAGCTCATTGTTCCAATGCGATCCAATGTTCTAATGTTCAATTGCTCAGACTTTCAAAGACTCATTCCTTCGACGACCCGCAAAAAATTCCTTTAGCACGCATCGGCAGTTTTCCTCAAGCACTCCGGACAGAACCTCAACCCGATGATTCAGCCTCGGCTCACGGACGATATCAAATACGGACCCGCAGGCGCCGGCCTTTGGATCATCGCAGCCGTACACCAGACGATCGATGCGGGCCAGCACCAGCGCCCCGGCGCACATGGCGCAGGGTTCCAGTGTCACGTACAATGTCGCGCCCGTCAACCGCCAGCGACCGAGTTTTCGGGCCGCCTCGCGAAGGGCCAGCAT
>JBBTIN010000033.1:0-2953 GCA_038059935.1 Nitrospirota bacterium | reverse complement strand
CAATATCCAAGAGGGCTTCCAAGCTTTTTTAAACTCCTATCTCTGTTTTAGGGTAGTATTTCAATAAAAAATGTCCTCTATCTTGGGTGTCAGTAGGGACACGTTGCAACGCACCCCTACGATGCCTTGGTCTTCACGGACGATTCCATTAAACGGTTCGCCTGCTCTGGATAAAATCCAGAATAATTGTTCCGCTCCGTCAGCTCTAATACGCTAAAGGCCGATCCTGCTCGAACCTCCGCAGATGTGAATATTTGCCGCAACCGTGTGCCACGCGCACCGGCAATCTCTCCTGAAAATAAAACCCCTTCATGCTTCATGGTGTCAACGACGCTCTCAATATCGGGCACCAAGACGGCAACATGATGCAGGAGTTCCTCTCCAAATTTTTTGACCCAGCCGGGAATGATCGCCGATTGCCCACGTTCATCATCATACGCCTGATCAATAAAAAGCGCGGGGAATCCTTCTTTCCGATAGACCTTGGCCCACCACCCTTGATCGGGATACTCAATCGCCTCGTCCTGATAAACGTATCCTATTTTCAAGAAAGGCTCGGCACGCCGATCAATGTTAAAGCAACGAATGGTAATATGATCAATGATGAATGGCCACTGTTTCTGATCACAAAGATCAAAGTAGCGCTGTCCCGCCTCACTTTCCAAAAAGAAATCCTCAATCAAATGATCCACCATCAAATCACCATACAAAGGAAACGCTTTATCCATTTTGTCTTTCTCCATGCACCGTAAAAATGACTATACAACTTTATCGTACTTTCGTAAATTGAGAAAGAGCCACTCGCAAAATTGATAATAAAATAAGGGCTATGGTACAATTCTCGCGTTTTATACCTATTTTATAAGGTGTGTAACCATCATGAATGCAATTGTCTTTGCGGGAGATCAAACCCCTTCGTATACACAGGGCATCAACAAAGCCTTTCTTGATCTGGAAGGGTGGCCCCTCTTTATTCATGTTTTAGCCGCACTCAATCAAGCAAGCCATATTGAGACTGTTTATATTATCGGCCCGAAAAAGAAAATCATGGAAGGCATCGAACAGGCACTTCCTTTCTTTTTGTTTGCAAAAAAAATTGAAGTGCTCGATCAAAAGAAAGACTTACTGACCAACATTTTGTCTGCGTATCGCCACGCCTTTGGTAACGACGATACCCCGCCTGCCCTCTTTTTGCCCGCCGATATTCCGCTGGTCACTGGAACAGAAATTGACTTATTTATCGAAATGTCCAATATGGATCAATACGATTATTGTCTTGGCGTGACGTCCGCTGATCACTTAAAACAGTTTTATCCAGAAGAACAAACGCCGGGCATCTTGATGCCCTATCTTTATCTCAAAGATTTTGTCTATCGAATGAATAATCTTCATTGTGCCCGACTCTCTTGCCAAAATGCACTGATGATGATTCAGCAAATTTATGATCATCGTCATCAAAAAAATGTTTGGAACCGAATTGGAATGATTTACACCCTCCTGAAAGATCATGCCGGAAGGCTTCTTTGGTTTTATCTATGGGCACAAGGCGCGACGCTTTGTTCACGATTTGGACTGCACCCACTTGCCACATTTTTCCGCCGCCCGCTTTTACTCAATCAGGTAGAACAAGCCGTCGGCTCTTTATTGCAGATGCGCTTTAAGGCGATTGAGATCAATACGGGCGGAGCCGCGTTGGACATCGATGATGCGTCTACCTATCAGACAATCCGTTTGATGTTTAACAAGTGGCACAGAACGCTTGCTGCACCTGTTCCCGAACAAAGTGCGAACAGCCACTGCCCCTTTGAGGCAGAATGCCACGGACACGAAGCAGTGTCTCAAGGTCAGTGTTAGGATTTTGCTGCAAAAAACCGAGGCAGATCACGAATAGAGACCATCCCGATCATATCCCGAACCGATAAAATACCAACGATCTTCCCGGCGTCCGTCACCAAAAGATGACGAATCCCCTTCGTCGCCATGATTCGATTGGCCTCACGCAGCGACGCGGATTTATCAATATCAAGAATCGGAGCATTCATCACAACACCCACCGGCAGTGACGCGGAAGAAAGATTATATCCAACCACTTTACGAACGAAATCGGTTTCCGTGACGATTCCCATCGGCAACCCCGATGCGGTCACAATCAACGATCCCACCTTTTTCGATTCCATTTTCTTTGCGGCTTCTTTTACAGACGCAGTCTCTTCAATCATGTGAACATTGGCGTTCATTAAAACCGTAATCGGCTCAAAGATATTGGCCATGTCAGAAAGCGGGCCTTCGGGATCTTCCAGAAAATGACGGACAAGGTCTCGGACAGACAACAGTCCAACCACTTTGCCTTTTTCAGAAATAGCAAGATGACGTATTCCGTTAAAATGCATTAAATGATTGGCATCGCTGACCGATTTTTCAATGTCCATCTCAATCAGGGGAGAACTAATCAATGACGTCGCCGTGTCCTCGAAAGAAAGCTCTCCCGCAATGGCTTTTCGAACAAAGTCAGATTCGGTCACGATGCCGGTAAATGCCCCTCTTTCCTCAATGAAAATGGAGCCGATTTTAGACAATCGCATTTCCCTTGCGGCATCAAACAAAGAGACACCTGGGTTCACTTTTTTAATATTGTACTGTGCGAGATTTCTGAGCGACATGTTTGTGCGGGAGATCATAGCCAACATTCTTGCACCTGTCAAATGTCTGCCAGTGACCCAAGAACAGAGATAGAAAAGACTGTATTCCTGTTTAGTGAATAATTCTGGTTTTTTTTCATGCCATTCTTGTAAGGCTTGAATCGGTGAACGATGATTTAAGGCGCGTTGAGGAATCCGCTGTAAGGCGATACGACTACGAAGATTGGGTATAAGCGAAAAGGAATCATTTGAAACGCGCGCGGTCAGATAGGCGGCAATGGCTTGGTGCATCGCGCTTCCATAAATAATCGCAT
>JBBTIN010000032.1:0-14036 GCA_038059935.1 Nitrospirota bacterium | reverse complement strand
AATATCCAAGAGGGCTTCCAAGCTTTTTTAAACTCCTATCTCTGTTTTAGGGTCACAGAAAGCCTGCTTCATATCCGTTGATGATAAAAAAAAGAGAAAACCTTTAAACATTTTCGCTTTCTTGTTGTCTAATTGTTTGTACATTTGTATGTATGTATGTATGTATAATGGAAGATAAACTGGCGTAGCCTTGAGAGGCCTATGCCATCACCGAAAGGAAAAGTCCCTCTACGGGGAATAAATGATAAACAATGAGAAGAAATGAAAATACAGGCTGCAAAAAAACTCAAGAATATATTCATAGGGATGGTTGGACTCATCTGGCTATTGGGATGTGACACGACCAAGACTGTTTCCGAGGTGTCCGACTCTACCCTCACCGGGACGGCGGCAACTGGCGCACCCATTGATCACGCGTTGGTCACTGTCATTGATCAAGCGGGAGAGATCGTGGCAACCGAAACCGACGAAATGGGGAAATTCGCGGTATCCGTTGCCGATCTTAAAATGGCCCCTTATTTGTTGAAGGTTGATCTTCCTGATGAGTCCTCCCTTTTTAGCATTGCAATGGGGCCGGGAGTGGCTAATATTCATCCGCTTTCCGATACGATCGTACGGTTAGCTTATCAGGAGCAGGGAGGCGCTATTGAGACGGCATTTGACGATCCAAAGCGGGTTCCTGCACCGGCATCTGCTCGTATTGATTCCGTAAAAAGCGATCTATCCGTTGCCCTTACAGCGTCTCTTCAAAAGGCAGGGGTTGATGTGACCCGCTTTGATCTCCTAACAACTGTGTTTCAGGCCGATGGAGAAGGTTTTGACGGATTACTTGACGCATTGGTGATCTCTCCTGGCGGTACCCTGTCTATTGAAGAGACGGAAACGGGGGAGGTGTCTGAAATTACAACAGAGGACGTAACAGAGGACGTAGATGTATTCGAAAAACCGAGTCCTTTCAATAAAGCAGTTACGATTTCAAAAAAAACCAAACCGGCGCCGATCTTTTCAAAAAATTCGATTAAGAAGGCGAATCCGGCATCCGGCACAACGGTTTTGGCAGGCCAGACGATTGCTTACACAATTGATTATATGAACACCGGCAAGGTCGCTGCCACAGAGGTAACGATTACCGATATTCTAGACAAGCGGCTGACCGATTTGACCGTGACCCTCGGCACAGGAACGATTTTGGGAAACAAAATCGTATGGTCGGTTGGATCGGTTCCGGTGGGAGGAAGCGGAAGCGTTGGCTTCTCCACGAAAGTAATAAGCGGAACATCTATGGCGGCCATTACCAATAAGGCTATTATTGCCTCTAAAGAAAACTGGATCGGGACAAAGACAAAACAAACGATTCACAAGATACCAGTGACGTATGGATTAAATGTAAAAAAGTTGGGCAAGGGGAGCGGTATCGTCACCTCCAATCCTGCGGGAATTGATTGTGGCACCGATTGTTCCGAACCGTTTGGAAAAGGGGCGATGGTGTCCCTCACGGCAACGCCAAATAGCGGTTCAACCTTCGCCAGTTGGTCAGGTGTCTGTTCCGAAAAAGCAACGACTACGGCAGTTAAGATCACCAGGGCAGGCACTTGTACGGCGACATTCAATCTTTCGCCCCTCCCACCACCACCACCTCCGCCGCCTCCCTCCTCTGCCAACAAGCCGAAGGGGATTTATGTTTTGGATAGCCAGGGGGGAGAATTGATCAACGGTGTCTCGCTGCGTGATCGGAATATACGGGACTATCCGTTTGTCGCCGGGTATGCATGGCGGCAGGTCTGGGCTACGTTTGAGCCCTCGGAAGGGGTATATGACTTTGCGCTAATCGACGGAATCATTGCAAAACTCAACCCGATCAACAAGTCGTTAACGATCCTGATTGGAAACGCGGCGAGTGCCGAACCGGCCTACATTATTGCGCATCCGGGGGTTGCCACTTGGACAATGCAAAAGAGCACCGGCCCGGTCACCCGCGCGGTGCCGTGGGACCCGTACTTAACCGGACGGCTGCGCGCGTTTGCCATGGCGATGGGGAATCATCTGGTGCCTGATCCGAGCGGGAAAATGGTTCCATTTCGGGATCATCCCCTGTTAGTGAATGTTGATTTTGGACTGGCGGGGCTGGGACGGATTCGAGACGAAGCCGCGGGCGGGGCAAAAAACTACATCAAGGATATTCCGGGATATACGCGCGAGAATCTGACGAAGGCCGTACTGGATCATCTGGATGCCGCAACCGATGCGTTTCCAAATAAGTTTGTGGAGATTGGGCTTTGGAATGTCGAGGATAAAACCCTTTCTCCGCATTTGTGGGAACATTTAACCGGACAGATTTTGGCCGAATTTGATGGCGTGAAACATCCCAAGGTTGGATTCTTCCAGGAAAACCTTGCCGCAAGCAAAGACTTGGCAACCGGGGTTATTACTGGCACGCCCTCTGTGGCCTTTGCCGCGCCATTGCTCTATCCGGCCAAAAATTCCACCTTTACGGTGCTTCAGGCATTGGAGACTTGGGGGGCATCGGCCAAGAGCGCCAATACAACTCCGAACGACGGGATTCAGTATGGTTACGACACATTCGGAACGGAATATTTCGAGATTTACGTGACCGATATTGATAAATTAGCCTATCAAGCCGACTTCCAAAAGTGGCATAATTTTTTCTTTCCATAACTGAAGGGTTGCCGGTTTTAACCAAGTAGAGAGAGGGATGAAGGTGGAAGAAAAAAAACATTTCCCGCCGAAGGCAATACTTTCGCGACTTGCGCTCAACGAAAGCGGTTTTGTCTTCGATCCGGTCACCGGAAAAAGTTTTACGATCAACGAGACCGGCATGGCGCTTCTTGGTCTTATGCGACAAAAAGACAACCTGAAGGACATACTCAAGGCAGTGGTGGCAGACTATCAGGTTGACGCACGGGAAGCCGAACGGGATATTCTGGAATTTTCTGCCCACATCTGGAAGATTGTAAGGTAGAGATGGCAGCAAGAAAACTGACCGTAGCCATCACCGGCATGAACGCGAATCCTCCGAACCCCGGGCCGGGGGTAGCGGTTGCCCGTTGTTTAAGACAAGCCGCAGACCGCGTCGGTCGAATCATTGGGTTAGGATATGACGCTTTAGAACCGGGGTTTTATCTTCCTCAATATACCGATGCCTCTTATCTGATTCCATTTCCTTCTAACGGAGAAGACGCCCTCTTAAAACGACTTTCCGATATTCAACAGACGGAGGCCATTGATGTCTTGATTCCTTGTCTGGATGCAGAACTTTTAGGGGTAATTCGCATTGCCAACGCGCTCAAAAAGATCGGCATTGCCACGCTTCTGCCGACAGAAGAACAACTTAAAATGCGCAATAAAGATCGGCTTTCTGAATGGGCGAAGATGGGCCGGTTGAAAACACCAGAAACGATTGCGGTGACACGCGCCGATTTTTTTTATCACTGTCATCAGAAGGAATGGCACTATCCGATGGTGGTCAAAGGCCTTTTCTATGAGGCGGCCATTGCGCACACCCCCGATCAGGCCAGCGAGATTTTCCAGCGCATTTCGGCAAGATGGGGTCTCCCGATTTTAGTGCAACGATTTGTTGTGGGAGAGGAAATTAACTTAACGGCAATTGGGGACGGCAAAGGGGGGATGCTGGGGCCGGTCATGATGAAAAAACGGGCGACGACCAACGAGGGCAAGGCCTGGGCGGGGGTGACCATCAAAGATGACCACTTTACACGGGCGGCATCGGCCATCTTCAAAAAACTGCGGTGGACAGGCTCATTAGAGCTTGAGATCATGCGCGATCAACAGGGAACGTATCAACTCATTGAAATCAATCCGCGATTCCCCAGCTGGGTTTATCTGGCGTCGGGGGTTGGAAGGAACCTGCCGCTCGCCCTCGTCGAATTGGCAATGGGGCAAAAGCCACCTCGCTTTTCTAAAATATCGCCTGGGGTGATGTTTGTCCGCCATGTCGAGGATCAGATCGTCCCGATTAAAGCGTTTGAGTCAATGATCATAAAAGGATTTCATTCATGAAAACAGAAAAAAAGACTTGGAAAAAACCGCTCCTTTCAGAGCACGGCGGGGGATTTGTGAATAAGTTTGGGGCGATCCGCTCCGCGAACTTCATTGACATGGTGGATGGCGTTCCGATTGCCGACCTCGTTGACCAGTACGGTTCGCCTCTCTTTGTGCTTTCCGAAAGACGTTTGCGCGAAAATTTTCGTCGCCATCACCGGGCGTTTTCCACGCGGTATCCGAAAGTCGTTCATGCATGGTCTTACAAGACGAACTACCTGGGCGCGGTTTGTAATATTCTTCATCAGGAAGGGGCATGGGCCGAGGTGGTGTCCGATTTCGAATATGAGAAGGCGCGGGAACTGGGTGTGCCGGGGAAATATATCCTGTTTAATGGCCCCCACAAGAACCGTGCGATTTTAACGCGCGCCGTCAAAGAGGGGGCGCATATTCATCTGGATCATCTTGATGAGATTTTTATGCTTGAAGATATTGCCAAAACGCTGGGTAAAAAGGTGCCGGTCACACTGCGTCTTCATTTTAACACCGGTTTTACGGAGCCGTGGAGCCGGTTTGGATTTCATCTGGAGTCGGGTGAGGCGATGGAAGCAGCCCGGCATATCGCTAAAACGGGGCGACTTCAGTTGACCGGTCTCCACAGCCATATCGGCACGTTTATTCTTGATCCGCGTGCTTATGCCGCACAGGTGCGTCTTCTTTGTCAATTCATGGACGAAGTGGAGGCGGAGCGTCCGCTTCGGGGCGAAATGAAGACCACCATTGAGAGCATTGATATTGGCGGGGGGTTTGCCTCTCTGAATACTTTACAGGGAAGCTATTTGCCGGCGGAACAGATTTCTCCAAACGTCGAGCAATATGCCGAGGCGATTTGCACGGCGTTGATGGAGGCCACCCAAAAGCGAAAGGCGCAGGGTCGAGAGCGTCCCACGCTCTTTATCGAAACGGGAAGGGCACTTGTTGATGATACCGAGCTGTTGGTTACCTCTGTTGTTGGCAATAAACGTCTTCCCGATGGGCGGCGTGCCGTTATTTTAGATGCCGGTGTGAACTTGCTGTTCACTTCTTTTTGGTACAATCACGCAATCCGTCCGACTCGTCCGTTGGATGGCATTCCCGAAGAAACGATTTTGTATGGCCCGATGTGTATGAATATTGATGTGATGCGATGGAGTATCAAGCTTCCGCCGGTTGGTGTGGGGGAGCGGCTGATTTTTTGGCCGGTGGGGGCCTATAACAATACCCAATGGATGCAATTTATTGAATATCGTCCGAACATCGTCATGGTAGGAGAGGATGGCTCCCACGGGGTGATTCGGGCCGCTGAAAATCTGGAGTATATGACCTGTTTGGAGGCGATGCCGGAACGATTACAGGATCCTTTTAGGAAACGATCTCCAAAAAAGAAGGCCTAATTGATAAAGGCACTCACCAGTATCCTCCAGTCGTATGCCGCTATTCTCTTTGCGGAGCATTCTGCTGTGGGGTTCCTTTTTCTTGCCACAACATTTTTTTATCCCAACACCGCCATGGCTGGACTTTTGGGCGGAACCATTGGACTCTTAACGGTTCGAGCACTCAAATTCCCAGACTTAAAACAGCAATTGTATATTTACAACGGGATACTGGTTGGTCTCTACCTGGGGTCCGCCTATCAGTTGGATATTTATCTCATTGGCCTCATTATTCTGGGCGGTATTTTGTCGGTTTTCTTTACGGCGGCCATTGCGGCAACGCTCTGGCGACTCGATCAACTCCCCGCGCTAAGCCTTCCCTTTCTGATCGTCGCACTCATCACAGGCTTTGCCGCAAAGGGCTATGAAAGCCTAAGCCAATACCATTCCCTTGTGCCAGTCTCCTTTTTATCGGAGACACTGGATCGCTTTTTTATCGCGATGGGATCCATTCTTTTTATTCCCCATCCCATTGCCGGTTTCATCCTCTTTTTGGGTCTGTTTTTTGCCTCCCGCTATATGGCATTTTTAGCAGTGACCGGCTTTTTTGTAGGCATCACGATCTTTACTGCCCTCGCAGGCACGGGAGATTCCGGAATGATTTGGTGGAACGGATTCAACTTCATTCTCACCGCCATCGCCTTGGGAGGGGTTTTTGTCGTTCCCGGAATAGAGAGCTTTCTTCTGGCCATGGTGGGATCAGGAATCGCCGCCTTAATCACAGCGGCAACCCAAACGGCGCTGTTGGTCTACGGTCTTCCGGTCATGGTCATTCCCTTTCTATTGACCACCTTGACGTTATTGATGGCCCTTCGTAAACGAACGGTTCTATCTCCCCCTTATCTCCTTTTGGAACGACCGGGGCTTCCGGATGTCAATTTTGAATCGGCGCGTCTATTAAGGGCGCGAACCGGGGCGGTGGAAAGTATCCCGATTTGTTCCCCCTTTCTGGGCCAATGGGAAATCTATCAGGGGTTTAACGGGAAACATACCCATCGTCCCCCTTGGCAACATGCTCTTGATTTCTACATAACCGATAACGATCGGAGCTTCAAAAGTACAGGGGCCATACGGGAAGATTATTACTGTTTTGGTCTGCCCGTGATTGCGCCAGCTTACAGCCAAGTGGTCAGTCTCCGAAACGACCTCCCTGATAATACGCCGGGGGAAGTGGATACCCGGAATAATTGGGGCAATTATGTGTTGCTTCGTCTTGTTTCGGGCATGTATGTTTTGTTGGCTCATTTGCGTCAGGGAAGTATCCTTGTTCTCGAAGGGGCGTGGGTGCAAGTGGGGGATCAGATTGCGTCCTGCGGAAATTCCGGGCGATCTCCCCAGCCGCATCTACACCTACAAGTGCAGGCGAGTGCGACCCTGGGTAGTGCAACGCTTCCCTTTCATCTGGTCAATATTATCAGCTATGCCCAAGAGGAAAGAGAGGGGAAGTTCTATCTGGCTCTTTGCCCAGAGGAGAAGATCAAGATCGCCCCTGCCCTGCCCCATCCAAAACTTTCAAACCTGCTTCATCTTCCCATTGGGCGGACATTCAATTACAACGTCAGTGTGAATGGTGAGCCTTATCAGGAGAGAGAATTGCGGGTGGAGGTCTCCTTAACGGGACAATTTCGTTTGATTGATAACAAAAAGGCGAGTGCCGCTTTTCATGAGACGTATGGATTATTGGCATTTTATGATCGCCAAGGCCCTCGGGACTCTTTTTTGGATCTTTGGCTTCTTGCGCTGGGGCTGACTCCGCTGACCGAGGATGCGAACCAGTGGCAGGACGCCCCTTCGGCTCGGTTGCTTCCCCTTTGCGTGTGGCAGCGTTTGCTCATTGCCACGAGATACCCGCTTGGAACGGGATTGGAAAGCCGCTATCGTCGGCATTGGGATGAGGAAGCAAGATTATGGCGACAGGAAGGGACGCATCTTTTGTGCCCTTTGCCAACTCTCACATGGCAGATGCAAACCACGGTGGATCTCTCGCCTGATCTGGGGGTGACGCGGTTAGAAGGGGTCTTTGGAAAAAACTGTATTGAGGCCGTCTTGCGGGCGACGGGAACGCTTCCCGATCATGGCATTCCGGCGGTAACACAGCCGGTTGAAGGCAACGCCACAAGTCCTTCGATAATCAGGACAAACACGTCTATCACAAATAACCAAGCTTGCAAATAGGATTCAATATACGTTATCTATGATCGTTAAAGAAACATATACAAATGGAATCACAACATCATACAGAAATTGATTTAGGGCAAGCTTATCCGGAGCTGGCCGGAAAACCGCTTAACATTAACGGTCAAGCGGTTCATTCTGAAAATCCAGATCGGCACAAACAGCATGGGTTTCATTTTAACGCTGATAACTGCATCGGCTGTCATGCCTGTGAAACCGCCTGTGCCGAAAAAAACGGTACGCCCGCGCATCTGTCCTACCGCCATGTCGGTTACCTAGAGGGAGGTTCCTATCCCGATGTGGTCCGAGTGAATGTCTCAATGGCCTGCAATCATTGCGAAGACCCGGTCTGCCTGAAGGGATGTCCAACACTCGCCTATACTAAATATGTGGAATATGGCGCGGTGCTGCAAGACCCGAATATTTGCTTTGGCTGTGGCTATTGCACATGGGTCTGTCCGTATAACGCGCCCGTTTTAGACCCCGTAAAGGGCGAGGTGCAAAAATGTAACATGTGTGTTGATCGTCTGGAGGATGGACTGCAGCCGTCTTGTGTGGCGGCCTGCTTGAGTAATGCACTCGACTTTGGGATCGTTGATCTGCTTCCAAAAGGAAAAGAGCAAGCGAAATTGGAAATTCCCGGATTTCCAGACCCGGCCATTTCTCGACCCAATATCCGATTTGAACAAAAACGGTCTTTACCCGCCCAACTGATGCGTGCCGATAACGATCCATTTATGTTAGAGCGTGACAAAACGGGTCCGACAACAGACGCTAAATATAAGGTCAAGCCGATCAATCCCACAGAGCGAATGGGATGGGGCTTTGATCATCTTCGTTCTCGTGAAGATTCGCTGGTCTTCTTCACGCTGCTGTCTCAATTTGTGGTCGGGACGTTTCTGCTTCTTTTTCTGCTTCCGAAAATAATGGGGTTGGCATCGGTTCCCTCTTTTTCACAAATGCATCCAACGCTTCTTTCAGGAACGCTTTTCTTTTTGTTCGCGGCGCAAGCTGTTGGGATGGTCATCTCTACATTGCATTTAGGCAAGCCACGTTTTTTTTATCGTGCGATCAACAACCTGCGCCACTCCCCCGTCAGCCAAGAGATTTTAACGATGGGGGCATTTCATCAATTGCTTTTTTGCTATTTTGTGGTCACCACTTTCCCCGGAATGATGTCGTTTCTTCCTGATCTTTTCGTTCAAGTGATGCCTGAATTATTTGGCTGGGCGACCTCTGGCATGGGCATTTTAGGGATTTTCTGTATGTATCGGTGCTATCGCATTCCTGCCCGACCTTTTTGGAATCATTGGCATACCGGCGGGGTCTTCGCGGCCAGCGGCTTGATCTTAGGATCACTCACCGTGGGTCTCCTTTTTGGTCTGGCCGATTGGTGGATGGGGAAATCTCCGGATGCTGTTTTATCGGCACTTGCGTGGCCGTTTTTATTAGGGACATTGTTACAGGGGGTTTCTCTTTTTTCACATACCCGCTATTTGAAAGAGAAGGGTGAAGAGGCCGCGGTCTCCCAGATGTTGATGATGAGCCGGTTCGGAAAAACAGCAATCTTTCGAACAATCGGCAATGCCGTGTTATGTTTGATTGCCTCTCTTTTTGCGCTCGGATGGTTTGCGGGCGGATGGGGACTTTTCTTATGGGGCATTCTTTTATTGCACGCGGTTTTTCATGAGTTGATTGGGCGCGCATTATTTTATGTCGCAGTGATTCCAACTACAATTCCGGGGGCATTCTTCTGGGGCAATAAATCGTTTGAAGCGCATGCGCGTAAGACCGGACTGGCCAATATGCCGCAAGTGGGTGTGGTGCCGGGGAAGCACTAGGGAAGCACTAACAATAACGTTTTACGAGATGTTGGATTAGCCGTTCAATCACCTCCCGCTGCTTGGCAAGGGTCGTAAAATTATGGTTAGTGTTTTCGATAAATTCTATAGAAAGTTTTTTTTCCGCAAGTTTTTGTTTGATTGTTTTCTTCGCAGAGGCCATCAATAAATTGTATCCTGGATCGCCCTTCGAAAATACAAAGGTTATTTGTCTGTTCGCTTGAATAATTTTATTGATATCTGCGGCTAAATCATCATTTTTATTTCTAGAGAATCCCTTCGATACGGTTTTTATCCGGGAGACCAAGACCGTACGCGCATACTGCAATAGAACAAAAAACATCTTCTTTAAATTCACGTCGCCACGCAATAATTTTACCCACCGACTCCTCTGTCCTATCGATCTCAGATACCAATTCCAATGTCTGGATTCCTGCTCCGGTGTTCGATCCACTGACATCCCTGGCTTCCAATAAAATGGCATGGGATTAATCAGCACGCATTCGACAACCGGTTCATTAGAGAGATCAAGCACCCCATGAAACGACGCATGTGCCCCAGAACAAAGCCCGGCTAATACGAACGATTCGGAGCCATAGTGTTGTTTCATTGCCTGTATGGCTGCTGCGATATCTTCGGTAGCCGTTAGTGTGTAAGGCGCATTTTCATTATTGAAATCATCCATAAAGCTATCGCCCAGACCGATAAAGTCCATGCGCAAAGAACTAAATCCTGCAAGGGCTAGATTACGAGCCAAGCGTACATAAAGACGACAAGTCCCAATGTGATGCACGGATCCGGTATTGAGCAGCAACACAACAGGACGTTTGCTTGCAAAATCGTGTTGCGGGTGACTGAAGATACCAAACAACGGCTGCTGTGTTCCAAATTCTAAAATATGTTCTTCAATATTCTTGCTTGGGGTTTCATCGTTTTTGGTGCAATCGTTTATACGCATGATGGCAGATTTTTTTAATAATCTGGAAGGACTCTCGTTATCTATGCGACTAGAAGGCAATCCCTCGCGAACCCATTGTACAATTTGCGCAATGTTTTCCACCGGCACACGTGTGTTGTGTGCCTCAACCAACATCTCGGCAACACCCGAAAACTTGCGATACGCCACAGAGCGCCCTTGTTTCATCCATGCATCGCGCAAGCTAAAATCGTCTGGCATATCGTCACGCGCAGCAATGAGAATCCGAGATGTTCGCGGCAGGTTTTCTATGAGATTCACACGATTCATTTCCGCTATGGTTTGCTGCGTCAATAGGTACCCGACGGCCTCAATACTACCCTCCGAATGATAAGATGGATTGTCTCCGGTGAGTTGCAGCACTTTCATTTGACGCGTATAGTGTTTCCCTTGCACCAAAGGTGCCCACAACACTAAATTTGCAACCTCGATTTCACTGGCAATAAGCGCAGCGAGTGTGGCACCAAAACGAAATCCGATCAGACCGACTTCGGCGCAGCCATAAGTATTTTTGAGCGTATCAATAGCAGATCGAATACTGTCTTGCCATGCGGTTAATCGATTTCCATCTTTTTCTGTACCGGCGGAATTTCCCATGCCGTGATAATCAAAACGCAATACGGGGAAACCTGATGCAGAAAGTGCATCGGCAAGATGACGCATGGAACGATGCGAGTTTTCGTATTCGTGCCCAAGCGGTGAGCACGACACCAACCCCAAACCAAAACGCGGAGCCAAACGCGGAACATGAACCCAACCGAACAGGGGGGCATCGGGTTCCCCAAAATAAATCGGATAACGAGAAACACGAGAAGACATGGGCTGTTCATCTGTTTCGAAGGGAGGCAAAATCGTTTGGCTTTCTTCCATATCGTTATTTTTTTATTCAGAAAGCAGTCGCGTCATTAATTGCATGACGCGACCAATGGGGGGGATCACGTGTCAGGATTCTTTTTATAGTTCGAGCACTTGACACACTTCTTTTGGCCAGTGTTTCGTATTAAAACCGTGTGTTTTAAAGAGTGCCAGCGTGATCCGCTCCATACCAAACGCCATACACGCGGAATGCGCAACTTGGCCATCAGCCGTCTTGATTTTAAATGTGTGCCCAAAGTGATCCATGTGATAGTTAGAGGACATCACAGCAGTGGGCTTTTCCGTACTGGTAATCGGCACAACCAATTCAAACTTTAAAGTTTGCTCACGTTGCGTCGCGGCCATCACGCGGCCACCGCGTCCAAAAAACGGATCATTGGCAACAACAATCGTTGCGTCTAATCCCATCGAAAGCAGCATTTCATGTGCCCGTTTCAACCAAGTGTCACGGTGTCCCAGGGCCTGCTCTGGCAGGCCTAAACGCACATACTCACGCATACGAAACGTCTGCATACGGGCCGGATCCAGCGAAGGTTCATGACGAAACACAAAACCGCACAGATCAAAAACGCGTCCGCCTTCAGGCAATGTCCCAGACACATTGGGATACAAAGAATAACAGGTCGCCGGTGCCATCATGGATTCTGTCATATTCAAGTCGCGTGTCCAGTCTTCACCCTCTTCTTTTTTTCGAACCAGTTCTAAGTGACTGGCTTCATTCCCGGCAAAGCTGTGAACGGAACCCATCAAATTGGGAAAGGATTGAAGGTGGTCTGTTTTTAAATAATGTGCTCGATTAAACAGTGGCGGAAATCGAATGACCTCGGCATTTTGATGGTTGCCCATCCGGGAGATATAGGCATCGAGGCGATTCACAACGGCTTCAAACGCACCGCTCAAACCATAGATTCCAAGCGTGCCCAAGGGTACCAATAATCCTGCCGCAATCAGTTCATTGCGATACGTTTCGCAGGCCAAAAGAATCGGGTCATTTGTGTCAGACATTTTATTTTCCCTCCTTGTACGCCATCAGCAGCGTCGCGTTGTGATTGATAAGTCGGTCATTATTTACCATCAATGCCGCGCCGTAGGCATCACGCAGATGCTGGGCGAGACTGTACTTGGAATCGTTGCGGTATCCGGAGATACCGCAGATCAACATTGCGCGGCCAACGAGTTCTACGATCAATTGTGAACTGGACAGTTTCAGATTATTCGTCCGAATGGAGAATCCAAAGTTGTTGAATACCTCTGGATCATTTGTCGCAATCATGGCATCGTAGTCCTGTGCAGCGGTGTGAACATTACTTCGCATGAGTTGCAAGACACTGTCCGTTTCCGCCAGACGCATGGCTGAAATAGGGGTTGTGCCCGGAGACTTCCTAGCCTCGGCACGAACATAGGCGCGCGCGCGACCAACCGCGTCTGTGGCAATACCCAGCCATAAGGACGCCCATGTGATGTGCGCAAAAGGATGCATCGTGTGTCTTAAAATATCGGAAAAGGGGGCAGGCAGAATTTGCACCGCCAAACCGGTTGCGGTTAAGGTGTAACCCGAACTGCATGTCCCGCGAAAACCCAACGTGTCCCAACCCGAAATGGGATCCAGACGACAATCGTTCTTATGCACCAACACATGAACTTGATCGCTGGAAGAAGACTCGGCCGAACGACGTGTTGTTACCAAGATATCATCGGCAAACGCGCCATAAGAAATAACAGGCGATTGTTTGACCAAATTAAATTTTCCATCGGCCACGGAAATTGCGCAGATGCTAGAACTCAAATCCCCGCCGGTACCAAGCTCCGTGGTCGCGGAGGCCATAACCAGTTGTTGAGAAACGACATTCTTTAGGTAATCTCGAAAATAATCCGAATCCCCCAGATGATGCACCACACAGGCGACTTGGATTTGGTGCATGGCATAAATCATTGCGGTGGATCCACAATATTGACCGAGCGCCTCGCAAATCCTGGCGATTTGTGTTACGCGAAGGCCCATGCCGCCCAATGAGACGGGGATATAGGCACTTAGCAATTTGAGATTTTTTAACGCATCAATGCTTTCAACGGGGAAACGCGCGTCCCGATCTACTGCGCTTGAGTGCGGCTGTATAATCGTGCGCCCAATTTCATCGATTTGTTTGAGGAGTGAATCAAAGGCAATCTCTGATTCAGTTTGATGGTCTGTTTTTTGTATCATAGTTCCTCACAGATTTTGTAGAAACGGCATCCCTGTCGCTTTTTTTGCTAGGTGGAAATCTTATTTGTTCGAAATCTGTTCAATCGCCCCTGCAATCTCCTCAATACTTGAAAAGGTCTTGCGGCTTAACAAACTGTCTGGAAATTCGACATTGAACTGACCTTCCAAGGCCAGCATCAGACCAACAGTTGCAAGTGATGTCAGTCCGGCGTTGTAAAGATCACTGTCATCAGATAATTCGGGCACGGCAATGGAGAGGCGCCCAAATTTTGAGAGTATTTCGCGTACCAGTGGTTTAATCATAGACCCCTTATCACCATTTGTGGGCACGCCCGTGTGTTCGGCGGACTATGCCATATCTCGGCAAAATTATGCAATCCCCCGTTATGTCCCAAGAACAGAGATAGAAAAGTGTGTGGCCCTGTCGGGTTTGGGGCATTTTTTTTACGACAAAACCGCTTTAACCCGATTGA
>JBBTIN010000031.1:0-16033 GCA_038059935.1 Nitrospirota bacterium | reverse complement strand
AAAACCCCCTATGAATCCTCCAACCCCGGTAACACTTTATTATGATCTATAGCGTGATACGAATCGCGCTGTCACTGACACTTTTTCTGTAAATAATTGACATCAGTCTCCCCACAGGGCATGATTCCTTGCACCAACTCTGGAGCCTGCATTGTTCTCACTTTACATATTTGATTTAGACGGCACACTCATTGACTCGCGACAAGATATCGCCAATGCCGTCAACCGCACCTTCGCCGACTTGAAATTGCCACCATTGCCACATGAAACCATTTACAGCTTTGTTGGAAACGGGGTCTATAAACTGATGACCGATGCGACCGGCAGCTCCGATCCCGCATTCCTAAAACAAACACTTCAAATATTTGAACAACATTATCTTGCAAATCTACTCGACAAAACCGTCCTTTATCCGGGAATGCGGGAACTGCTTGATCAAAACAAAAACAGACGAAAATCGGTGGCGACGAATAAACGCGTTCCATTTACGAGACAGATTATTGCAGGACTTTGCCCCTCTGATTTTGAATTGATTTTGGGCGCGGAAGAGGGCGTGAAGTTAAAGCCGGATCCAGAGATGCTCTTAAAAACGCTCACACAATTAAACGTGCCAGCACAAGAGACGATCTTGATTGGTGACATGATAAACGATATTGCTGCGGCGCGCGCGGCAGGAATTAAAATCTGCGCGGTGGGATACGGTTTTGGAAACGAGAAGGAATTAAAGGCGGCCAGCCCCGATTTTTATGCAAAAAGCGTTGAGGAATTGAAGGCCATTTTTTAATGCTGCATCGCTTAAAATTACGCCTTCTCTATGGCGATGCGCTTCATCAAGATAAAAACGCAAAAAAGCAACAATGGCAGACGATTCTTTTGTCAGGGTTTGCCACGTATCCTCCTTTTTTTATCATTGCCTATTTGATTTATTCTGAAACACGCACCACTGCAATTTTCATCATTGGTTTATTATCCGCACTCACCTGCGTTCCCGTTTCCTTCTACGCTTATGCGAAAGGATTTGGCACTCCATTTTTAACGCTATTTCGAGAGCGGCGCGAAGAATTTTTCTGGCTGGGAATGAAGATTGGTTTTGTCTATCCGCTTTTTCTTTACTTTATGATTCTGGGTCTCGTGGAATATCTTTTTGGCTATGCGTCTGTCCGCGCGGCGATGATTAGTTTCGTTGCAACCGCCGTTGCGCGAGATGGATTTGAGATTGGCTTTTATCGTGCTCGTGTCGCAAATCAGAAAATAAGCATATTCCCCGATGGGCAGTCACTTTTTGTTTTTCTAAAATCAGAGAAGCTTTCCGCTCTTTTTGGGGTTGCTCTGTCTGTGGGGCTTTCGGGTTTAATTGGCTTTTTGGCAGCACCACATCTTACGGGCATGATCGCACAAACCATTTTTATGGGAATGATTGTCGGAGCGCTCGTTACTTTTTTGGTCGTGCGACAGACTGGAGAAGTGGCAGTCAGATCGCTGATCCGATTTTTCCTCTGGCCCGGGGTCACGATGGCCATCACGTATTTTATCGGATTGTTTTATATTTATAGCGCGATGCTAAAAATTCAAATTGCGTCGAAGGCAGATTTAGCAATCATCATGGGGGCCTCCGCTTTGTGGCTGGCCGTGGAAACCCGATTTATCGGGGCGTTGAAAAGAAAGTAAAGGGCGTCTCTAAAAACGATTCGATTAGCCAGTCGTTAACCGCTTGTAAATTTTGGGCAGCTTTTCTGGAAGCGTTTCAATCCGATCCACAATGAAGTACGGATTATTTCCATAAATTGCCTTCAAATGCTCCGTGTCGGCATTGCCCTCTTCTCGCAGCGGACGCTCCGCAAAGGCAGGATCCACCACGATACAGACAGGACGAATCCCTTTTTGCCGCGCCTCAAGCAACGCCCGCTTCGTATCGGCAATCGCGTATGAGCCGGCATAATGATCATCCTGCGGCTTGCCATCCCCGATTAAAAATAAAATCTTTGTCTTTGCAATCTCGCGAGCAAGATGGGCGGTGGCATGTCGAATGGCCGCGCCATCTCTATTTTGCCCGATCGGCATTGCATTACCAATACAAAAGGCAATCTCCTTTGTATATCGGGTTTGAAAGTTTTTAAGAACATGAAACCGCACCTGCTCCGGCCCTTGTCCGGAAAATCCATAAATGGAAAACAGATCGCCAATTTGATCCAGGGCATGGGCAAGCAGAATCAACGCCTCCTTCTCAATTTGCAAAATCGTCTTCCCTCTTTTTAAGCGTCGCTCGGTCGAGCCACTCATATCTAAAAGAAACGCGGCTGCAATAGACCGTTCTTTTTTTTCTCGCCGCACATAAATTCGATCGGATGCCGCACCCGATATTCTCGCCTCAATCCGATTTTGAACGAGACGATCAAAATCAAATCGTTCGCCGTCACGCTCCCCCGTAACCCAGACCGACTCCTTTGGCGTTAAAGATTGAAACGTTCTCTTCAGCGATTGCGCAATTGCTTTGTATTCGTGCATGACCGCCTCAAAAAACGCCTCGCCCCCTTTGCCGGAAACGAGACCGCTTTCTTCATGAACACGACAAAATTGACGACGATACGTATTGGCTTCACAATCCCATTCATCATAACAGGCTCCGCCTGTTTTTTGAGTAGTACCGCCATCTCCTGTTTGCTTCCCTTCTTCGGCAGTGCGCGATGCGCTATTACCTTCTCCAATCGCACGATCTACCGTTTGCGGATCATGCGTCTCCGGATTTTCTGATGACGTCTCTTGTGCCGACGTCTCCTCCACGCGTTTTGGATCAATTGCGCCATGAACAAAACGGCTTTGTGCTTTTCGAGTCGCGTCGAGCTTTAAATCAGATTGCCCTCCCGCACTGGCACTCATATCGCCTCTTCCACGAGAGCGTTCTCCTTTTGCATCAAGCAATTCCATCTCTCCCGTCACTTCGGGAAAGTGGTTTGAATCTAAAAGATTGTAGACCGACGCGGCGGCTTTCATCGAATGAATCACCGTGGCTTCGGGACTTTGCGTTGCACCCAGAAACAAACAGGCGTTAAAGAAAATGGGCTGCAATGTATCCGGAATCTGAACGGTTGTCCGACCAAAGGTTGATACTTGGAAAAGTGCGTCAATCAAGATTTCCTGCGTGGAAGGCTCCGCGGTGAGTGCGCTTGGAGAAGAAGTGTCTTGTCGCATCTGGGTAATGCCGGCGATCAGACCTGGATATTCTCTTTTGAGTAAAAACTCGATCCGTGCCGCTTCCGCAATTTCAAACAGGCGATCAATCAGATCAGGCTTTGGAAAAAGCGCGAGCAGCGCAGAAAGAGAGTCGGCGCTTCTTTTTCGTTGATATCTTTCTTCAAGCAATGTGGCAAGGGGTTCCATTTCTTTTTGATTGGGATGAAAAGTCGCAAACTCTAAAAAGCCCGCCTGAAAGGCAGTCGCAATTTTATACCACTCAAAGTTTTGATCGGACGCTTCAAAAAAACGAATATGCGGTGGAAGATAAATGGCTTTGCCATCCGTCGTCGGTCTTTCTGAATTCCCCGTGGACAGATCGCCCGCGGGATCAAGATCGGCGATTGATTTTATTTTTACCGCTCGACCACAAAGCCCCTCCGCGAAATGCTGTAGCACGTTGGCGCAGGACGAAAGAAACATTCCTCCCTTTAATCGCTCTGCCCGCTTGCGGGCAACCGACGATTCAAAACTGAAATAATGATTGGCATCTCCTTGCTTCAAAAGGGCGATCCCCTCTTCGATCCATAAAATAAAAAACGCCTCGCCGGTTTCTTTGAAAATTTTCGTCACATGAAGAAATAAAGACAATCCTGCTTTGACATCCCATTGGGCAATCGTGAGGAGCTGGGTTAGAAAAGCGGTTTTCTGTGAAGCGGGAATCCCCGATAAAATCTCGATCGCCTTTTGAAAACAGGTCATTGCTCCCTTTGGATCCTGCTCGGATAAAATTCCCAAGAACGTGAGAAAAGGCAACGCGTCAGTCTTGACCTGTAATAAAATTTCAGGAGAGGTTCGCATAAAGGTGATGCCATCATAAAGCTTTGCGTCGGCAAGCGTTTTTGCAATGCCAATCCAATAAGGAAGCATTGGGACGGAAATTGCTTTTAATAGGGATGGCGAAATTCTAAAGTATTCGACTGCGAGCGTGTAATCGCCCAAGGTCAATCCGAATTGCGCCCAATCAGAAAGTGCTTCTGTGGAGAGGGACCTCTCGGAAAGAATCACGGGTGCACTGCGATAATATTCCATTGCCAAATTGGGGTTTTGCTTTGCGAGCGCAATTCCCAATTGAATAAACGCCTCGCGGGTGGCGCGCTCCGAGATTTTGGATAATAGCCCTGGCCCTTCCCGAAAATAACGAATGCCGGATGCGGAAACGCTTTGGGCGATCATGATTCCCATGCCAACCCATCCTGCGATTTCCTCTTCGGAGATAATCTTTAAGACGCGCGGCGCGATCTGAAAATATTCAATTGCGGCCTTCTTGGAAAAATCAGACAGCAAGAGTCCGGCCTGTACGGCCTCTTTTTGCGCGGCGGGCGAAAGTAAATCATACGACTTTAAGAGTGCTGCGATTTCACTTTCTGAAAGCGTTTCTGCAAGAAAAGTGTGAATGGGAGTGAGCATCAATGCGCCCTTTGAGAGCTGGTAGCACAGGCATCTTGTCTGTGCGCGTTTTCCCTTGGAACGTGCGGGCTCCAACCCGGCGGCATCATCCGCGCGATGGTTGCCACAATGACCTCTTTTGCGCCCGCGCGCATCAGACGCTTTGCCCCCTCTTTTAGCGTGGCGCCGGTTGTATAGACATCATCTATCAATAAAATACGAAAGTTCCTGACCGCTGCTTCTCGAATCACGTGAAATGCCCCTTTGATATTTTCTTCCCGTTCTTTATGATGCAGTCCCACTTGGGGAACTGTTTCTTTTACACGCACCATTTCATCAATGAGCAATGGGATTTTGCGCAGACGGCTGACCTCCCGCGCTAAAAGAAGCGACTGATTAAACTCACGGTTTCGCAAACGATTGGGATGAAGCGGGATCGCCGTGACAAAGTCTACATCCATTGGGGGAAGATGATCGGCAAGCATCGTCCCCAGCGGTTTTGCCAGATGCGATTTTTTTTCATATTTGAATTTGCAAATTGCGGTGGCCAGCGGCCCTTCGTAAAAAAAAGGGGTGATGGCCTTTGAAAAAGGAGGCTGATCTTTATGGCAATCCCCGCAGTAATGTGATGGAGAATGGGATGTCGCAGCCTCCGAGACGAAAGGCAGATCACAGATCGAGCAAGCCAATTGGGACAGGGGAATCACATTGGCTTTGCAATGGGCGCAAAAAATGCCTTCGGCGGAAGGCATCGGCAAATCACAATGAATACAAGACGCAGGATAAATAATGTCCCACAAGAAATCGAGTCTTTTAAGCAGCCCATTCATGGGGTTAACCGGTCAATCGCTCAAAGGCTTCAACGTATCGTTTGCCAATTTGTTCAATCACATCCTGTGGGAGATTCGGAGCCGCCCCCTGTCCAGACCAATTAATGGATAACAGATAATCGCGCAGATATTGTTTATCAAAACTATGCTGATTCTTGCCCGGCTGATAATCGCTCGCTGGCCAAAACCGTGACGAATCGGGTGTCAGCAACTCATCAATCAAAAGCAATTGATTCGTCTTCGGATCAATCCCAAACTCCATCTTCGTATCGGCAATGATGATACCGCGCGCCTTCGAAAACACCGCCGCCTTCTGATAAATCGTGACGCTTTGCGACCGAACCTCCTGTGCCAGCGTCTCTCCAATCCGCAATGCGACTTGCTCAAACGAGATGTTGATATCGTGTTCGCCGATCTCCCCTTTTGTGGAAGGGGTGAAAATGGGCGACGCCAATTCGGACGACAACAAAAGCCCAGCGGGAAGTTTTAATCCACAAATCGCTCCGGTTTGTTGATATTCCTTCCAGCCGGAGCCTGCCAGGAATCCGCGGACAATACACTCAACCGGAAGCGGCTTTGCCTTTTTCACCCAGAGACTGCGACCTTCTAACATCTCTCGATAGGGCATCAACTGATTTGGAAAGGCGTCAAAATCTCCTGTAAGTAAGTGGTGTGGCAGGCCGATCTCCTTTTCGAGCCATTGAAACCAATGCAGCGAGATTTGTGTCAGCAGGGCTCCCTTGCCGGGGATGCCATCGGGCAAGATCACGTCAAATGCGGAGATGCGGTCGGTCGCAATCAAGAGAAGCGATTCCCCCAGATCATAGATATCGCGCACCTTTCCTCTTTTGACCGGCCCGATGGGAAGATCGGTTGAGAGTAACGGTTTCTGATTTTTTATTGGCAACATATTTGTTTTTAGTTAGGCCACACATCCGGAATAAGAAGCGTAGGAATTGGCCGTTTCCCAAAGGCGTACGGATGTGATCGGCAAACCCTGTGATACGGCATAATCATAGATGAGTTTGGCAATGGCCTCTGCGGTTGGATTATCGTCCGTTAGAAAAACAGGTTCCTTAAATTGATCGAGTGAGGGGAGAATCGGATCGCGTTTACATAGGATCATTTTATGATCCAGTGCCTCGTCAATCCAGGTCTGCATGATCTGTTTAATCTCGCTAAAATCGCGCACCATTCCGAGTGAATCGAGCGACTCCGCGGAAATTTCAATTTCGACTTTTCCATTGTGGCCATGCAGGTTTCTGCATTTGCCGCTATAGTTCAAAAGCCGATGTCCGTAACAAAAATGAATCTCGCGTGTAACTTTATACATATAAGAATCTCTCCTTAATAAAACGCTGAATACCGGCCTTCGCCGGCATGACAAATATAAATGGACTGATGAAGTCCGTCCCCTATAAGTCTCGTTTTTCAGGCGCCACAACGTGGCGACTCAATCCCGCCGCCGGCCGGTGCCGCCCTACGCAACCAAGCGTCCCCCGTCCACGGTGATTGTACTTCCTGTCATAAAATCGGTTCCCTCGAGCAAGAAGAGCACTGCGCTGACCAAATCGTTGGGGCAGCCGATTCGCTTAAGCGGTGTTTGTCGAATCAGGTTTTCCTTTGTGGCTTCGTCGTAATCTTCCGGCAACAAGATAGGTCCGGGGGAGATTGCGTTCACCGTGATTTTAGGTGCGAGTGTCCGTGCCAATCCGCGAGTCAGCGCAATGACTCCGGCCTTCGAGATGCAATACGGGATATAATTTTTATGGGGTCGAACGGCCGACCAATCTGCAATGTTGATGATCTTTCCGCCTTCTGGCATCACCTTTGCTGCGGCCTGCGCGCAAAAGAAAACAGATTTTAAGTTCGCGCCGAGTGTATGATCCCACTGTTTTTCAGTCGTTTGCAGGAGCGGTGTTTTGTAAAATACAGCGGCGTTATTGATGAGGACATCCAATCGGCCAAAGGCTTTCATTGTTTCTTTGACAATGCGTGCGCAGTCAGCGGGTTTTGACAGATCGCCTTTTGTGAGAGTGGCGATTCCTCCTTTTTTCTCAATGGCCCGAGCAACTGTTTTCGCGTCCTTCTCCGAACGGTTGTAGTGAATCGCAACCTGTGCGCCTTTTCCCGCGATGGCTTTGGCGAGTTCGGCTCCGATTCGTTTGCCCGCGCCCGTGATTAAAATGGCTTTATCTTTTAAGTCCATTACCCGACCCACTTTCTCTTTTCAAAGGGCGGGGCTGATGAAAGAGGTGGCCTTCCCCCCGATACTGTTTTAGATCCAAGAGATCTGCCACAGCCTTCGCAGAGATAGTCGTATTGGTCTCCATTCGGAAGGACGAGAAGTAGTTGTTCTCTGACCGGCATGGCGCGTGCGCATTTTGGACAGTAGAGCAGCGAGGCGCGCAGATTTTCAAATGTGTTGTTCATGAGCGATTTTTATTACACTATAAATGACTAGGAGAAGGCAATGCCATTAAAGCATTCCATCGTTTCAATCCTCGCCCGCTCCGAAGAGCGGGCGCAACTCTAAACGAATTGCCACTCGCGTGGAACCCGTTGTTATGTACATGATTTCATTTCCGCCATTGCTTTTAGCCTTTTTAAGGCTTCAGGCAATCCCTGTTTTATCTGCTTGCCGATAATGCGACCAAAGAAGAACGCAAGCAAACCGGAAAACGAAACACGGTGTAGTACACGCGTTGCCTTTCCTTCCGAAACCAATTGGTGTTCGAACTGCATTTTGCACAGTGGCAATGCCGTTTCGGTTGTGAATGAACGATTTTTCTCAACTTGGGTAAGACGCATTTTTGCCACAGGGCCGCTCTTGGGCTTCAGCCTTCCAATCGCCCCCGGAACAAAAGCACTCACGATACTGGAACGCTGAACATCAGGGTCCCATTGGCACCAACCCTCAACGTTTTCGTAGATTGCAAATAGTATTTCCGGCTTTGCATCAACAACAGTTTCTTCCTGAAATTGAATCACTTCGTATTTCCTTCCTTAAGATGATCGTATCCCAACGGTTCCAACTTGCAAACAGTCCCGTCACCCCGTCTCACAACCCTACCCGCTCTCTTTTCTGTCAGCCAACCAATAGGTGTCACAGCAATAATCCTTTTTTGTATCAGCATCTCTAGCCTTCCAATCCGACTTTCCGGCACCGAAAAAAGTAACTCATAATCTTCCCCGCCGTTTAAGGCATAATAAAGCGGATCCTCGCCAATCGCCTTGGCATGTCGTCTTAAAGAAGATGAGATCGGGATTTTGTCCTCCTCCAATAGAACGCCAACACCAGACGCTTTCACAAGATGCGATAGATCAGATGAAAGACCATCTGACACATCAATCATCGCAGAGGGAATTTGATTCTGGCCTAGAATGGCTCCTTCTTGAAATCTTGCTTTTGGCCTCCGATGTTTGAGTGCCAATTTTTGCATGAATGATTTGTTTGGTGTTGTTACTTCACCGCGACCAACGACCGGGACGCCGGCTCCGGGAGCGGTCATGCTCGCCTCGCAGGGGACGCTCCCCCCACCGCGCAGGTGCAGTCCCATTGCAGCATCCCCCAATGTCCCCGTCACATAAAGCCGATCCCCCGGCCTTCCGCCGCTTCGCGTGACAATCTCTTTTTGGGGTGCTTCGCCGACCATCGTAATCGAAACAAAAAAGTCAGTGCTGGAACGCGTAATATTTCCGCCAATGAGGAAGGCGTTGGCCTCTTGGCTTGCCTTCTCGATCCCGCGATAGAGTTGGTCAATATCACGCGCGCTCTCTTTCCCCGTCAGTCCCAGTGAAACCAAAAAAAAGCGCGGAGTTCCCCCCATTGCGGCAATATCGCTCAAGTTGACCGAAACAGCTTTGTAGCCGATATCAAAGAACGTGGAGTAAGAAAAATCAAAATGGGTTTTTTCAATGAGGGTGTCCGTCGTCAGCAGTGTGATTTGTCCCAGACGCGGCCGCACCGCCGCAGCATCATCGCCAATGCCGAGCAAAACAGACGGCGATTTTTTTGCAGTGCGCTGCCTTCGCGCAATCTGATCAATGAGTTGGAATTCAGTGATGCGGGGCAACGTGCCCTGCGAGGGGAGCGTCCCCTGCGAGGGCAACGTCCCCTGCGAGGGGGGCAATGGCAGTGATTTCTTTGGCAACCTTAATTCTCCCAAGTCGTACCGGTTTTTTAGAACCCTCTTTTTGAAAAATGGTTTCAAGCACCTGATCCATCCGATCCACAAAGACAAATTGCAGATCGTTTTTCAAATGCGCCGGCATCTCCGAAAGGTCTTTTTCATTTTGCTTTGGGATAATGATGGTCTTCATTCCGGTGCGTTTTGCAGCGACGACCTTTTCTTTTAGTCCGCCAATCGGCAGCACGTGACCACTCAATGTAATCTCTCCCGTCATCGCAACGAGATGTCGCATCGGCGTATTCGTCAATGCAGAGGCCAATGCCGACGCAATGGTGATACCGGCAGAAGGGCCGTCTTTGGGAATCGCGCCAGAGGGAACATGAATATGAATATCATTTTTTGTAAAAAGACTGGAATCAATTTTCAACGCCTTTTCGCGGGATCGAATATAAGAAAGCGCGGCATGTGCCGACTCTTTCATGACCTCTCCCAAATGCCCCGTCAGTGTGAGTTTCCCCTTTCCTTTCACCAGCACCACCTCAATCCGAAGGGTGTCGCCGCCGAAAGCCGTCCAGGCCAGGCCAGTGGCAACGCCCACTTCATCGGCCGCCACGTTCGTTTCCGATAAATATTTTGGCACCCCCAGATAAGTAACTAATATTTCCGGTGTGATCTGGTGACACGCCACATCTCCCTCAACCACCTTGCGCGCCACCTTTCTCATGACATGGGCAATCTCCCGCTCCAGATTCCTCACCCCGGCCTCTTTGGTATATTGCATGATGATTTGCTCTAACGCGGCATCGTTAAATTGAATGACCTCGCCTGTAATCCCATGCTCAACCCACTGTTTTGGAATCAGAAACTTTTTGGCGATCCCCATCTTCTCTTCGGTTGTGTAACTTCCAATTTCAATCATTTCCATTCGGTCGCGCAACGGATGTGGAATCGGATCGGTTTGATTGGCTGTTGTGATAAATAAAATCTGCGACAGATCAAACGGGACACCCAAGTAATGATCGGTAAATGTGCGGTTTTGTTCGGGGTCTAACACCTCCAGCAAAGCTGACGCCGGATCGCCACGAAAATCCAGTCCAATTTTGTCTATCTCGTCTAACATAAAGACGGGGTTTTTGGTGCCGGATTGTTTAAGGCCGTGAATAATCTTTCCCGGCAGTGCTCCGACATACGTTCTGCGATGTCCTCTGATTTCAGCCTCGTCCCTTGTGCCGCCTAGCGAAATCCGAACAAACTCGCGTCCCATTGCGCGGGCAATGGATTTCCCCAAAGAGGTCTTCCCAACGCCGGGCGATCCGACAAAACAAAGGATCGGCCCTTTCATATCTTCTTTTAATTTGCGAACGGCGAGATATTCCAAAATCCGCTCTTTCACTTTCTCCAGATCGTAATGATCTTCATCCAACACGCGCTTTGCGGCGATCAAGTTCAAGTGATCTGGCGTGGTTTTATCCCACGGCAGTTCGATTAAAGTTTCAAGGTAGGTTCGGATGGTTCCCGACTCGGCCGAATCAGGGTGCATTTTGGAAAGACGTTTTAACTGCTTTTCCGCCTCCTTGAAAACCTTTTCTGGCATCTTTGCGTCGGCCATTTTTTTTCGCAAATCTTCGATCTCTTCCAAGCGTTCGTCCGACTCGCCCAATTCTTTTTGAATCGCTTTCAACTGCTCTCTTAAAAAATAATCCCGCTGGGTTCGATCAATGCCGTCGCGCGCCTGTGAGGTAATTTTATGCTGCAGTGTTAGCAGTTCAATTTCTTTGGATAAAATATCATTTACAAAGGATAAACGCGTTACCGGATTTTCCGTCTCTAAAATCTGCTGCGCCAGATCTACTTTGACGGCCAGATTGGAGGCGATCAAATCGGCCAATCGTCCTGGCTCTTCCGTATTGTCAACCAGTGACAAAAAATCTGGCGGCAAGGATTTTCCCAACGAGGCGATCTTTTCCATCCGCTCTTTTGCCACCCGAATGGCAGCTTCAGACGCCAGAGACAGCGCGGCGTTGACTTTCTCGATCACGGGAACAATCTCTGCGGAAACCTGATAGTAGGGCTTTAGTTGAGTGAATGACGTGATTTTTGCTTTGGCGATTCCCTGCACCAAAATTTTAACCCGGCCATCTGGCGTCCGATGCATTCGAAGCAGTGTTGCAATCGTTCCGTAAGCATAAATCTCACTGGGCGTTGGATTTTCCGTCTCGATATTTTTTTGGGAAGCGAGCATCACCATCTTATGGGATCCAAATGCTGCTTCAACGGCGGCAACAGAAAGGGTCCGTCCTACAAAAAGCGGGAGAATCATATTGGGAAAGACAACCAATTCCCGCATCGGAATGAGTGGGAGTTCGGAGGGAATTTCCCCGATGCCCCTTGGGGTTGTTTTTCTACGTGTCGTTTCTTTTTTTTGACGTGGCATTATCGCTGCTCCTCAAGCTGTAACGCTTTTAAATATTTTCGGAGGGGGTCTCCCAACTCCTTATTTTTTAGACCGATTGAGATTGTTGCTTTTAAGAAGCCCAATTTATCACCGGCATCAAATCGGGCACCTGAAATAACGGCACCGAACATCGGGAAAACCGGTGCGAGCAGATTGAGTGCGTCGGTCAGTTGAATTTCATTATTCTTACCCGGCTTTGTTTTTTCCAGACAATCGAAAATTTCTGGGGTTAAAATGTATCTTCCAATAATAGCGAGATCGGAAGGGGCGTCCTTTGCGGACGGTTTTTCAACCAAACCGCGAATGCGACGCAATTGGGAATGAAGCCCCGGTGGCTTGGTGCCATCGGGATCAATCACGCCATAGTGATGAATCTCATTTTTTTCGATATGCTGAACGCCGATGATCGAAGCGGGACGCGTTTGGTAAAGATCAATCATCTGTTTGAGTGCAGGGGAATCGGCATCAAAAATTTCGTCTCCCAACAAAACGGCAAAAGGTTCCGACCCGATTAAATGTTTCGCGCACAATATGGCATGGCCTAATCCGCGGGGTTCGCTCTGGCGGACATAACAGAAATCAGCCATATCAGAAATTTTTCGAATTTCAGAAAGCCGTTTGTCTTCATGGCGTTGTTTGAGTGTTTCTTCTAGTTCAAACGAAATATCAAAATGGTCTTCAATCGCCCGTTTCCCCCGTCCGGTAATAATAATAATCTGTTCAATACCGGAGGCGACCGCCTCTTCAACCACATATTGGATGAGCGGTTTATCCACCAGGGGCAGCATTTCTTTTGGAGAGGCTTTTGTTGCCGGGAGGAATCGGGTTCCCAGTCCTGCCGCGGGGATAATTGCCTTTCGAATTGGTTTCGGTGATACCCTCTTTTTCACAGATTTCATATTAGAAAAGGGTGCAGGCGAAGTCAAGGAGAAGTGTCAGTGATGTTAGTAACAATGCGATGAGATAAATTTTTTTTAAAATTAGTGTTGACTTTGTATTCTAACCGCTCTACTATTGTACTAGCTCTATATTTTTAGGGATGTGTAATTATAGTTAGATAGGTCTTCTTTAAAGACAAGGAGAATCAAAGGAGAAGCAGATGAAAATACGGACAGTGCATTCAAAGATAGCGGTTGGGTTTTTTTCGCTTGCCTTATTTGGCTTTTTAGGGGTTGCATCTGCAGCACCACTTGTAATTGACGATTTTACAGCTTCACAAGGTCCATTGACGGCACTTACAGTGGGTGCAGCTGTAACTAATATGCTTAGTACTCCCACTGTGCTTGGGGGGTCGCGTCTGATCAGTGTAAACCATAATGGCGGGACTGACATTGTAAGTGTGGAGGTGTTTGGTGCTTCAGGGAGGCTGACTTATATTGAAGGCGCTGCCACAGATGGCGATACTAACCTTGAGTATTCTATGGTGGGTGGGTATGATTTAACCGCAGGAGGTGCCCATGATTATTTTAATATTATAACGACTGACGTAGATCCGGGTGTGGACTTTTTTGTGTATGTTTTCGATACAGCATTCAATGTCTCTTACACATTAGTGCCGGTGGTGCTTTCTCTTGGAAATAATTTTGTGTCTTTTGCAGATCTTCTGCCTCTCGGTGGTGCCCCTGCTAATTTTGGTGCTGCGACCCTCCTCGGTTTTACCTTTGATCTTTCGAGCGACCTTGCAACGGGTTTTACTATCGATAAGATAATTGTTGATGGTGATGGTCCTCATCCAGCTGGGGGTGGCGCGGGCGCTGGCGGCGCGGGTGCTGGTGGCGCGGGCGCTGGCGGCGCGGGTGCTGGTGGCGCGGGCGCTGGCGGCGCGGGTGCTGGTGGCGCGGGTGCTGGACCAGTTGCTGTGCCAGAGCCTTCTAGCTTGGCCTTTGTTGTGATTGGTGCCTTTGGTTTGATTGGAGCCAGTTTGCTTCGTCGCAAAGAGGAATCTGTATAGTTTTGTGAAAAGTACGTTATATCTGTAGGGGGTGTGGGCGCACTGCCGTGTGCCTCTCCCCTACAATCAAGTTACAACCCCACCTTCATTTCAATCTCGAATCCAACAGTCGGCACTCCAATTTCCCAGCGCGTTAAAACCTCTGGATGCACCTCACCAATGATTCCGATCTCAACGGTCGCCCCGTCTTTCTCTGTAAAGATAGCGCCGGTTCTTCCTTCAATAAAGGTCGGATGAGAAATCGCTTTGACGGCAACGGCTAAACGAAGATCATAAAAAAAGGCAAATAAAATAGCGTGCAGTTCTGAAAATCGCGCCTCTGCATGGCTGATAATCCCTGCCAAATGCAAAACGGTTTCGCAACTTTTTTTCGATGGCGTCAGCCGGGCAACCTCTCCCACTTCAAAAAGACGGTGCGGGTAATAGGCCTTTGAGCTTTTTCCCTCTACACGCAAAAGGGATGGCAAAATCGCCGAACGCGGAACGGCATACCGTTCGGTCATCGGATTTTCAATTAAGATAAGTCTCCCTTCGGGACGATTATCCGGGAAAGGGCCATTCATAAAATCTTCTTGTTCTTCACGAGACGATAACAAATTAGAAATCACCTCTTCAAACCCCAAACCCATCATGGCTGAAACCCATCGTGCCGATTGTTTGGAAGAAGAAGAGATCGAACCAATCGTTGCTGTAGCGGGCAGGGTTGGAATAAATGTCTCGTAACCGCGGCTGATTGCAAAGTCCTCGACGACATCTACCGCATGCATGAGGTCATCGCGATACGGGGGCATTTGCACGGTCACACTTTTTTCTTTTGTAACCACATCATATCCATAAGCGACCAAAAACCGCGCAGCGTTTTCTAATGAAATTGCTTCTCCCAACCCTTCCGAAAATCGGGCTAACTCGACTTCAATTTTTTTAGAGAAAGGTTTCGTTTCATCAGAATAGGGCATCTTCACAACGGTTCCAAAATCAGTGGCTTCTGGAAATACAATGTCTAAAGGCTCAATGACGCCTCCTCGATCAAAAAGATTACAGGCGAGCATATTTACAGCCAGCATCACCATCCGAAGGTGGGTGCCGGTCACCTCGACGAGCAAATCGGTATCGCCAATTTTCACTTCCCCGGTTCCCCGACTGTTAATAATTGGGGGGAACGAAAGGATTTGATCATTGGCGTCAATCAAAATGGGATAGTGATCATGTCCTTTTAATAGGCCAGCAAAGGCGATTCCTTTGGGGTGCGTTTTTAAAATTTCAGAAAGACACATCTTTTGATCTGTGCCCAACGGGATAAACGCTGTCGTATCGGGATTTGCAGTCTCATATCGAACTGGGAAGGCAATTTTCTGAAGCGGATAAAGTCCAATCGAGACTGTTTTACGTTTTTGGCCAAAAATATCGGCCAGTTTTTCCTGCGACTGAATCAATTGGGCCAGGACATTTTCTGAAATCGTTAAGCCTCGAACCAAAAACCCGCCTAGATAAGGCCGAATGGCCGTCACGGTTTTTGAAACTGTAATTTTCTGTATCGCGTTTTGTGTATAGAAAGAATAAAATTCTTTCTGTAGCCCGCCGTTGCTGTGAATCCGAATTTGTCTGGCGATGCCTTCTGGCGACCAAAGATCAGGACGGTTGCTGTCGTTTAATTCAATTTTAAGATCGCGTTCGTCCCACTCTTTAATCTCCCCTTTGACGAGCGGTAAAAGAGCAAGAAGTCGCTCTTCATCAATACGCTCTCCCAAGAGCAATTCTAAATCCGCGCGATTCACTTCAATGGTCGGCATTTTTTAATAGGAGTTCCATGAAAACAAATTCGGCAATTCCCCAAGGAATTTTTCTTTCTAAAACAGCATCAAAATACTGTGCATTCTGATACACAGCATGAATGCTTGTCAATTTCTATGATGAACCCAAGAACAACGATAGAAAAGTGTGCGGCCCTGCCCGTGCGGGTTTTAAGCAATTTTTTTACAACAAAACTGCTGACCCGATTAAAGGGAACAAAACCCAGCCTCTGGACCTCTTGAGGAAGTCTCAA
>JBBTIN010000030.1:0-10198 GCA_038059935.1 Nitrospirota bacterium | reverse complement strand
TCTATGGTTTTATGATAAGAGATTCCTGCCAGAAACATGCAGGAATGACAGATCATTTTTCAAATTCACCCACGACCTCAAACAAAACCCTCTTGGCTGTAGCGCGCGGGATGATCGGGAGCGAGATCTTCAAAGCGGGTATAATCGGAAATAAAGGCCATCAGGACGTCACCAATCGGGCCATTTCGCTGCTTTCCAACAATGATTTCGGCCGTGCCTTTTCTCTTGCCGCAAAGACAGTCCCCTTCGCGCGGACATTTACACGGATCGTAGACCTCCTCCCGATGGATAAACATTACCAAGTCGGCATCCTGCTCGATTGCGCCGGATTCACGCAAATCGGAAAGAATCGGTCTTTTTTTCTTCTCCGGACGCATCTCGACCAAACGGGAAAGCTGCGAAAGGGCAATGACGGGCACGGAAAGCTCTTTCGCCAACCCCTTTAACGAACGAGAAATCTGAGAGATTTCCTGCTGACGATTTTCCGCCCGTCCAAAACCCGGCTCCCCCGCAACCAATTGCAAATAATCCACAATAATCAGATCCAGTTGATGCTCCGACTTCAACCGTCTTGCCTTTGCCCGCATCTCTAAAATCGTGGAGGAAGAGGAATCATCAATAAAGATTGGGGCTTCAGAAAGACTGCCCGCCGCGTAAATGAGCTGCTTCCAATCCTCGGTCTTCAATTTGCCGGCATAGTTGGATCGCACCTTTTGCGCATTAACCCGTGCCTCGGAGCAGAGCATGCGAATGCCCAACTGTTCCTTGGCCATTTCCAGACTAAAAATGCCGACTGTTTTTCGCTCTCGAATCGCCGCATGCTGCGCAATCCCTAACGCAAATGCCGTTTTCCCCATTGAGGGACGCCCAGCAATAATAATCAGATCCGAAGGATGAAAACCGGCCGTCAATTTGTCTAAATCATGAAAGCCAGAGGGGAGTCCCGTGATCGCGTGTTGCGAAGATTTCTCAATCACCTCAAAACTTTTTTTGACCAATTCTTTCATCGGAGAAAACGTCGCGCGAATCCTTCGTTCTGATATTTCAAAAATTGCCTTCTCGGCCTCATCCAAAAGATTGGCGACGCCCGCGCCTTCTTGGTCTTCAAATCCGCGCGTTACAATATCGGTTGCCGTGCTGATCAATTTGCGAAGCAGTGCCTTTTCGTGAACAATTTTTGCGTGATGGTGGATATGCGCCGCGGTTGCAACGCTATTCATGATATCGGTCAAATAAGAAATCCCGCCGACCGATTCCAAAACCCCTTTTTTGGTGAGGCATTCGGATAACGAGATCAGATCAATCCCTTCGTTGGATTCCGAAAGGGTGAGCATACCGGAAAAAATTTTCCGATGATTTTCTTTATAAAAATCGTCCGGCTGCATGACCTCCAACACCCGGTTAATGGAGATGTTGTCGAGCAAAATGCCAGCGAGAACAGCTTGTTCTGCCTCTAGATTTTGCGGCGGTAGTTTTTGGATTGGGGAGGGCATACTTTTAATTTCTTATGGATGATAAAACATGGAACAAAAACAAAGCAGCAAGCGTTAACGCAAAGAAGATTCCTTTACCCGCTGAATCTGCTCCATATCCAACGCAAAACCAATTGCGGCTTCAGCAACGCGGTCGCCTCCAGTCAAATTAAACTTGGAAGACAGCCCGTCATAACGGCCGCCACCGCCCAACTCGATGTGGGTTAGATCGGAAAACACTTCAAAAACAATTCCCGTATAGTAATCAAACCCTTTGACCTCGGAAAGATCAATCAGCAGATTATCGGAAAACCCCGCTTCCTCTAAAAGACAAACCACGTTCGAAAGCCTTTTTAATCCCGCATGGGATATTGGATTTTTCGCAAACGCCTTCGCGGTCTCCAACACCGCTTTTCCCCCTAAAAGATTCGGAAGAAGCAGCACTTGTTTCTTGAGGCTGGGCGAAACCGGCACATCTTTCAAAAGCGTTGAAAGATGTGCCATCTCTTTTCTGGCAATTGCGCTCAAAAGGCTTTGAAATAAAAGGGGATCGGATTCAAACGGTTTTAAGAGGCCACGAATAAAATCACTTTGCCCCAATACTATTTTTGATTTAATTTTTAATTTCTTCAAAATCGTCATGGCCAAAAGAATGATTTCGGCATCGGCCCTTGCATCCGAGAGCCCGATCTGCTCGGCACCCATTTGAACGATTTCGCGTTCCTGTCCCGCATGTTCTTCCGCATGGCGAAAAATATTGGCACAATAACAAAGTCGGAGTGGCCGATCTCGATCGGAAAGCCATGTGGCCGCCATCCGGGCAATCTGCGGCGTTACATCCGGACGAAGCACCATCATTCGTCCCGTTGCACGATCCACAAACTGGCAAGCGCGATTCACCAAATCTTCTCCGGAGGTCTGAGAGAAAACGTCAAGATATTCAAAAAGCGGGGTAATGACTTCCTGATAGCCCGCACGGAAAAAAACCGAGAAAATCTCTTTCTCGATTTTTCGACGAAGAAGTACGCCTTCAGGAAGAAAGGTTGCAACCCCCTTGGGAACGAGGGTTTTGGGTTTTTGGGACGAAGCCATTCTCATCATTTTAACTGGAATCGAGAATACCACAGGGTACCCAGTAATTGGCAAGAAGCCCTTGAATCTATCTGATCTATCGTGCCAAGATGTCTTGACATGAAGAACGAATTAAAATTTGAAGTGGCACTTTCCAAGCTGGAAGAAATCGTTCAGAAACTCGAATCGGGTGACCTCTCTTTAGAAGACTCCTTAAAGGTCTTTGAAGAAGGCGTCACGCTTTCCAGAAATTGCGCCAAGATACTTCATGACGCAGAAAAACGGGTCACACGCTTGACCGCCCCAAAAGAAGGAGAAGACCCCGCCATGCCTGAAAAGGAAATTCAAGCAGAGCGTCCGCTGCAGATAGAAGAGGACTCCGAAGAGGCCCCAGAATGAATCCTTCCTCCTATTCCGAAACCGCGCTTTTAGACTTTCTTCAACGCGGACAATCCGACATTAACCCTTTGCTCTCAAGCTATTTCCCTGAAGAGGATGTGGCAATCCCGCTTTATCAAGCCGTTCGATATTCCCTTTTCGCGGGCGGGAAATATCTACGATCCAATCTGTGTCTGGCCGCCTGTGCGTCCGTGGGAGGAATGCGAGAAGCCGCACTTCCTTTTGCCGCAGCACTCGAGTTAGTCCACACGTATTCGCTCGTTCATGACGATCTGCCGGCCATGGATAACGATGATCTGCGTCGCGGCCGCCCCACCAACCATAAGGTTTACGGCGAGGCCACGGCCATCTTAGTTGGAGATGCCCTGCTCACTGAAGCGTTTACGTTGATCGCGCAAAAGGGAGTTGCATCGGGCGTCGCGCCGGAAACGGTCATCAAAGCCATTTGTGAATTAGGGGAAGGTGCCGGATTAAATGGCATGGTTCTCGGACAATTTCTAGACATGCTGTCCGAAAAAAAAATAACAATGAACGAAAAAGAGATGGCAATTGTTCATCAAAATAAGACAGGGGCGCTCATCGTCGCAGCCGTTCGCATCGGTGCAATGGTCGGAAACGCAACACCAGAGCAGATGTTGCATCTGACAGAATATGCAAAGCGGATTGGGTTGGCGTTTCAAATCGCAGATGATATACTCGACGTATCGGGCGAGGAAAAAGAGCTGGGCAAAAAGGTTGGACAAGATCAAGCCCAGAAAAAATGGACATACCCGCGTTTGATCGGATTGGAAAAATCAATTGATCTGGCCAATCAATTATCGGAAGAAGCGATTGACGCACTCGATGGATTGGGCGAGAACGCTGACCATTTAAGATGGATTGCGTGCTTTGCCGTTAAACGAAAAAAATAGAGGGCCGCGTGTCACTACTAGACCACGTTAATAATCCAAACGATCTCAAAAAGATTCCGGCTGCTGATTTGCCGCAATTGGCACAAGAGATCCGCGAGACCATTCTTAATTTGGTTTCTGAAAAGGGGGGGCATTTAGGCGCCAGTCTCGGCGCGGTGGAGCTGACCATCGCGCTGCATTATATCTTCGACACGCCCAATGACCGGTTGGTCTGGGATACCGGCCATCAAGCCTATCCGCATAAATTATTGACGGGACGAAAGGCGCAATTTGCAACGATTCGTCAATATCAAGGCTTAAGCGGATTCTTATCGCGCGACGAAAGCCCTTACGACACCTTTGGTGCCGGCCACGCCGGGACTTCCATTTCCGCCGCGCTCGGCATGGCGCAGGCAAGGGATCGATTGATGGCCGATACTCCCAACGCCCCGAAACAGAAGGTCATTGCGATTATCGGGGATGGGGCCATGACCGCCGGAATGGCCTATGAAGCACTCAATCACGCCGGTGGATTAAAGCGCGACTTCATCGTCATCTTAAACGACAATGAGATGTCCATCTCGAAAAATGTCGGCGCGTTTTCTTCCTATCTCACCCGTATCATCACGGGGCCGCTTTACACAAAAGTTCGCAAAGAAACCGAGACCTTATTAAAACAGATTCCAAAGATTGGCAATCCGCTAGCCAATGTCGTTAAGATTGCTGAAGGCTCCGTGAAGGGACTGATCTCTCCCGGCGCACTCTTTGAAGAGCTTGGCTTCCGGTATATCGGGCCAATTGACGGACATCGGTTGGATTTGCTGCTCACCACATTTGAAAACGTAAAACATTTGTCGGGGCCGCTTTTAATTCATCTTTTGACAACCAAGGGAAAAGGATATGCCCCGGCCGAGCAAAATCAATCCGCGTTTCATGGGATATCCGCGTTTGATCTTTCAACAGGGGAAGCCAAAAAGAAGGCGGCACAGGTGACCTACACGTCCGTTTTTTCAAACGCGATCGTGCAATTGGCAAAAAAAGATCGGCGCGTTGTGGCCATTACCGCAGCGATGCCGGATGGAACCGGTCTCACAAAATTCGCCAAAGAATTTCCAGAGCGTTTTTATGATGTGGGAATTGCGGAACAGCACGGTGTCACGTTGGCTGCAGGGATGGCTGCGGACGGGTTAAGACCGTTTGTCACCATCTATTCGACTTTTTTGCAAAGGGGATTTGATCAGATTGTTCACGATGTAGCGCTTCAAAATCTGCCAGTGGTCTTTTGTATAGATCGTGCTGGCCTTGTTGGAGAAGACGGCCCGACGCATCACGGCACATTGGATATCGCCTACTTAAAGGGCATTCCAAATCTGACGTTAATGGCCCCAAAAGATGAAAATGAATTAACGCGCATGTTGGCAACGGCGTTGACGCTCGATGGCCCCTGTGCGATTCGTTATCCTCGGGGAGAAGGGGTTGGCGTTCCTTTGGATGCAGACCCGCTTCCCGTTCCTGTTGGCGAGGCCGAGATTTTGCCGGGCCTGCCGCTGAAAGAGTGGGATATCGCTTTTATCGCCATTGGCAATATGGTGCAGAGTGCTTGTCTTGCCGCCGATTTATTAAAACAACGCGGGATTAACGCTGGCGTCGTGAATGCGCGATTTGCAAAACCGATTGATCGCAAGACGATGGCAATCATCGCGCAAATTTGTCCTAAAATAGTCACGTTGGAAGATCATGTTTTATCGGGAGGCTTTGGCGAGTCGGTATTGGCCGCGCTTGCCGAAGAACCCACTTTATCCACGTCGTTACGGATGCTTCGGCTGGGGCTTCCCGATCGTTTTATTGCCCATGGATCACCGGCGTTGCTTCGCAAAGAATGCGGATTGGATACGGATTCGATTGTTCAACGGGTGATTTCGTTTTTTAATCTGAAGGGATGAGGAGCAAGACAAAAATTGAAAGCGGAGCATAGCAATCATTACTCCACCCCGACTCTGTCTGGCCTACCGCGACCAACGGGAGCGGTCATTCTCGCAGACGGCCGTGCCGTCGCGGGGATAGGCGAAGCAGTCGTACGCGCGCTTCCTCGTGGGGGGAAGGAACGATTGGACATCCTTCTGTTGGAGCGCGGCATGGCAAAAAGCCGGGAGGCGGCGCGTGGCTTGATATTAAGCGGCGCGGTCTTTGTAGATGGGCAAAAAATTGATAAGGCGGGAACGCCAACCCGCGCTTTGTCCGAGATTGTCATTACACAAAAAGAATGCCCGTATGTCAGCCGCGGTGGCATCAAGATGGCGGCCGCGATAGAGGCCTTTTCTATTGATGTTTCCGGAAAAGTGGCCATTGATGTTGGGGCATCCACCGGCGGATTTACCGATTGTCTACTGCAATTGGGTGCTTTGCGTGTTTATGCAATTGATGTGGGTTATGGACAATTGGCTGAGTCTTTACGAAAAGACCCGCGTGTGATTGTTTTGGATCGGCAAAATATTCGGACGCTACCGGAAGGAATAATTCCTGAAAAGGCCGATATTGCTGTTATTGATGTCTCGTTCATTTCATTGGATAAAGTCATTCCGGATGTTTTACCGCTGCTTGTTTCGTCTGGAGAGATCATTGCGTTGGTGAAGCCGCAGTTTGAGGTTGGAAAAGGGGAGGTTGGAAAAGGAGGGATTGTTCGAGACGATCAGCAGCATCAAGTGGTATTGGAAAAAATTTTTCACCAATCAAAAACATTTGGCCTAACGGTTAGCAGGGCTGTCCCTTCTCCCATTACGGGGAAGAAGGGGAACCGGGAATTTTTGGTCCACTTAAAAAAGGAGGCGTAAGTCATGAAAATATTGGTCACTGGCGGTGCAGGATTTATCGGTTCTCACCTTACGGATCGTTTGATTACGGAGGGACATTCAGTCGTTGTTGTTGATAATTTATCATCGGGGAAGAAAAAGAACCTTCATAAAGAAGCCGTTTTTTACAAGGCGGATATCTTAAGCAGCCGATTGGAACGGATTTTTGCTAAAGAAAAACCTCGGATGATTTTTCACTATGCGGCGCAGATTGACGTGCGAAAATCAGTGGATGACCCCGTTTCTGATGTCACAGCCAATGTGATTGGACTGCTTAATGTGCTTGAGGCCGCCGTAAAAAGTGGCGGGCAACGGATTATTTTTTCTTCTTCCGGCGGCGCAATTTATGGGGAGCAGTCGGTTTTTCCCGCAACGGAAGAACACCCGACCCATCCCCTTTCTCCTTACGGAATCAGCAAATTGGCAAGCGAGCACTATCTTTACTATTATCAAAAAGTCCGAGGACTGGAATCTTCCGTGTTACGATTTGCCAATGTTTATGGGCCTCGGCAAGACACGCTTGGTGAGGCCGGCGTCGTGGCCATTTTCGCAAAGAAATTGCTTGATGGTGAGCAGGCGATCATTAACGGAAATGGCATGCAGACGCGTGATTATGTCTATGTAGAGGATGTTGTGGATGCGAACATGGCGGTTATCAATGGGAATAGTCGTGACACCTTTAATGTCGGCACCGGTATAGAGACCTCTGTCAACGATCTTTTTGCAGCTCTTTTGAAAGAGACCCAATCAAAAGCAAAGCCCTTTCATGGCATGGAGAAAAAAGGGGAGCAACGCAGGAGCTGTGTGAGTGCTGAAAAACTTCACAAAATGACCGGATGGGAACCACGTACTTCTTTGGCAGAAGGGTTGGCCAGAACCGTGGCTCACATTAAGAAAAGCTGATTGTTCTTCGGGGCAAGGACGTCCCCTACCCCCCCCTTCCCCTCGCAGGGAAGGGGGGGAAGGCGTTATTCGTAGTACAGGAAAGTCATCGTATTCTATTTTTACCCACGAATGCTTCTGAAGAGGTCTTAATATAAATAGACGGCTCCCGACCCGGTTGCGTTATTATCTGTCGGATCGCTCCCCTTTGAAACGCCTGGGGTAATGCTGGAGTCTTCGTCTGGCGCACCAATCACAAGGCGGCCATTGATATTAGTCGGGAACAATCCACTATGATGACTCAAAGAGACCGATGATCCAAAGTGGTTGTCTATCCCTGTATTAGAGGCTTTGATGTAACCGTTCTGGCTCCAAATCCCGGCATTGAATATGAACGTATACGCCGCACCCGAATTAGATGCAAGCTCATTGGATAATCCATTCACTCCTGTCGTAGCACTATCTTCGTAAGGTGCTCCCACGACCAACATATTTCCCGTTTGATTCAAAGAAACAGAAAGTCCAAACTGATCTCTTGAGACAGAATTGCTTGGGGTGTTAGAGGCTTTCACGTACGCTTTCGTCTCCCAGTTGGAAGTCACAATATTTCGTGTATAAAGATAAGCAGCCCCGGCTTCACGAGCGCTATTATTCATCTCCGCTCCCAATGTCCCGGTTGGATTCATGATAACACCGGTCGCGTTGCCATACTCATAAGGCGCGCCGATGGCCAATGTTAATCCATCATCACTCAAAGCAACGGATGAACCAAAGAAGTCTCCCGCTCCCGTATTGGAGGCCTTGACGGAATCATCAGCAATCCAAGTGCTACCGGTGCGTGTGTAAGTATGCACGGCTCCGGCATTAAATGCCGCCTCGTTGGTTGCGCCATTGATTCCTGTTGCCGATCCATCTTCAAAAGGAACGCCAACGGCCAACAGACTTCCAGTCCCATCAAGAGAAAGTGCTGTTCCAAAATTATCACCATCGGTTGAAAGATTTTCAGTTCCAATCACAATTGGCTTGATATAGGCTTGATGACTCCAAACACCACTGACGCTGTCAAAGGCAAACAGATAGACTGCGCCTGAATCAGGCCCGGAATTATTTTGCTCTTCTGCTGAAACATTATTGGGGTTTGAGATAATCGTATTGGTCGCAACACTATCTTCTTCGGGCGCTGAAACCGCCAGATAAAGCGCATCGCCACTAAGCGAAACCGCTGTTCCAAATAGATCAAATGTCTCTGTATTAGAAGCCTTCATATAAGCAACAGCAGTCCAAAGGGTTCCACTTCGGGTAAAAATAGTGGCTGCCCCGGAAGCCAACGCGCTATTATTTTGCTCTGCAACAGACGTTCCATTTGGATTAACAACAATCGTACTGGTTGCATTGCTGGCTTCATAGGGTGCGCCCACTGCCAGGGTATTCCCATCATCACTCAACGAAACCGCATATCCAAACGCATCTCCAGCATCCGGCAATGATGCTTTTAGATAAGCCTCTTGGCTCCAATTCCCGTCGCTATCTTTCTGAAAGATGTAGACCGCGCCGGAATCTAATGCAGCGTTATTGCTCGAATCGGATTGCATCGCGCTATCTTCGTAAGGTGCCCCGATAGCGAGTGTCTGCCCATCTCCACTGACAGAGACCGAGAAACCAAATCCATCATTCGCCTCAACATTGGCCGCTTTTGCGAACCCGGTTGCGTCAGATGATTTTCCAATGGTATCAATCGTTAGAGAATCTGGACCGCAAGCCCCCTGACTATTACAAGCCCTCACCTTGTATCTTGCATTCGGCCAATTATGATGATGAACGGCAATCGGAATACTGATGTTCAATGCGCCAATATTCGGACCCACTTGTGAGAATAGCCCGCTATTATTCAAATCCTCAAAAACCTGATACGATGCGGCACCCGGAGAGGCATTCCAATTCAAGAGTATTTTGTTGACATCAAAAGTAATTTGCAGATTATCTGGAGTGGCCGGAAGATCATCGCTGACGATTGTGACTGTTGCTTCAAATGGAGTGCCTGCCAAACAAGTGATGTTACAAGTCATTGTGATAGTCAAGATTTCATCGAGCTCTGCATCCAGATCGTTCATTACAGTAAGCGTAACCGGCTGCGAAGGATCACCCGCAGCAATCGTGATTGTATTGTCCAGTGCATAATCAGTTCCGCTTGTGGCAGTTCCATCCCTCGACAATGTTACAGTAACATCTCGTCCAGAAGGGGTTCCCAGTATTGCTGTAACTTGCGTTGATGTCGCTCCACCATTTTCATTCAGAGTGATCTGACTCACGAATAGCGTTACTGTCGGGGGATCGTCATCATCTGTGATCGTCGTCGTGTGCGTCGTTGTCCCTGTTGTTGTTGCGTTTGTGGATGTCCCCATCGTGAGAATCACCGTCTCGTTATTCTCATCTAATGTGTCAGACGTAATCGTGATCGTGGCGGTTGCCGTTGTGCTCCCCGCAAGAATCGTCAATGGCGACGCGGTGATCGTGTAATCCGTTGTGGATGCGTTCCCGCCCAGTGTAAACGGCACGGTCACATTGAAACTCGATGCGGTTGATAATTGCGCCGTCACACTCATCGTCCCAGACTCGTTGGTACTCGATTGTGTGG
>JBBTIN010000029.1:0-5507 GCA_038059935.1 Nitrospirota bacterium | reverse complement strand
CATCTTTCCAGAGCACGTCATCAATGTTCTTAAAGGCTTGTTCAAACATGGGTGCGACTTCTCATAGAACCTTGATCGTCATGATTGCCCTGTATCTCTTCCGGGCGAACATTGAGGTAACAGATTTCTCCCTTGGGTCGAAATGGAAAAAAATGGATTTTCCGTTCAGGTATTTACTTAAACGGATTGCGCAGAATGATCGTGTCTTTCTGTCGAAAGCCCGTAGAAATCATGTCCACACGGCAACGGGTTTGTGCGGCAATGGCATCCAAATAATTTTTCGCGTTTTGAGGCAATTTCTCATAATCGCTGATTCCTGCGGTAGACTCACTCCATCCCGGAAAACGAACAAGCCGTGGCTTGCACGATTGCAGTACAGAAAGCGATGCGGGCATCTCGGTGATGACCTTCCCCTGATATTCATATCCGTCACAAATATAAAGATCGGGTATCCCATCCAGAATATCCACCTTGGTCACCGCCAGCGCGGTCAGGCCATTGACCCGCACGGCATATCGCACCAATATGGCATCAAACCAGCCGCATCGGCGAGGACGCCCTGTCGTGGCACCAAACTCTTTCCCCTTCTCTCGTAAGGCGTTTCCCATCTCTTCGGTCAATTCAGAAGGAAACGGCCCTTCTCCAACACGCGTTGTGTACGCCTTGGTCACCCCCAACACCTCATCCATTTGGGTCGGCCCAATACCCGTGCCGGTGCAGGCACCGCCTGCCGTCGCAGAAGACGAAGTCACAAACGGATAAGTCCCCATATCTACATCCAAATGGGTTCCCTGCGCCCCCTCAAAAAGAACATCTTTTCCGTCTTCAATGGCAGAATGAATGAGCCATCCGGTGTCGGCGACATACGGTTTGATTTGATCCTTATAGTGGAGATAATCCTGATAGACCGTTTCTAAATCAAACGTCTCAACTTGATAGACCTCCTTTAAGAACCGATTCATCTCGGTGAGATTGCTTTCCAATTTTTGCCGAAAAAGCACCTCATCAAAAAGGTCAATCACCCGAATTCCAATGCGGGCAATTTTATCGGAGTATGCTGGCCCGATCCCGCGACCGGTGGTGCCAATTTTACGGCTTCCTTTCATCGTCTCGCTCGCCTTATCAATTGCCTTATGATACGGCATAATCAGATGTGCGGTCTCGCTGATAAAAAGACGGTTAGAGACTGAAATGCCGTAGGAGGCCAGCGTAGAAACTTCTGTTAGAAACGCCTCCGGGTCAATCACGACACCGTTTCCAATGACGCCAATTTTTTCCGGATGCAGTACACCGGTTGGAACCAAATGAAGGACAATGGTGCTGTCTTTGAGCGCCACGGTATGACCTGCGTTATGTCCCCCTGCGTAACGGACAATCCAATCGGCCTTTTCAGAAAGAAGATCTACGATCTTGCCTTTTCCCTCATCACCCCATTGCGTTCCAACAACAACTAAATTCATTCCTGTCTCCTCCTTGGTTTAGCCGCCTTCCTTGAGCCGTTTCCTGATCCACGATGGATTCCTGCGACAATCCAATACGGCATACACACAAATCAATTCTCCCTCCACACCGTAATAGATGGCAAAAGGGAAGCGTTTGGACACAGAACGGTGATATTCAAAAATGATCTGATGAATGCCAGCGTACAAAAGTAGAGAATCAATATCAGAGAACAAGCAGTCTAAGAATACGATCCAAGCCCGATTTCTCTGTTCTCGTAGAAGCGAACGCCATCAACCAGATCCTCATGGGCTTTATCCAGGATTTGAATTTTCACGATACCTTGTTGCGTATCTCTGCTTTGTCCGCTTCCCAATCAGCGAATTGAGCACTTCCCTCTGTAATTTGCTGGCGACGCTCATCCAGAATATCCTTGTGCCACGCAGGGGACGCAATGGCTTCTGGAGAACGGGCGCGGTCATCCCAAAGTAACTCCATCGCAGCAATTTTCTCGTGGAGAGTCATCTCTTTTAAGGATATGTTAATTGACATAAGGGGAGTATATACCTCTGTGCCCGATGGATTCAAATCCAAAAATTTGCTTGCCTAATATCGTTATTCATTCCTGTCTCCTCCACTGGATTTCTCCATTATGCAGGAGGTCATCCCTGAAAATGGTCGCAAACTCCGTCCGAACATATCCATCATAAATAAGAGAATCTGAAAACGAAAGCCGAAGCGGCGTATGATGTTCCGTAGACGGCTTGGAGTCTACATAACGGGTCTTCGCATTGGTCAGCCCCACCCGATCAAAAGTGCTATGGACTTGATCACGGCAATGCTCATTTGATAAACAGACTGCTCCAATAATATATTTTGGACCCGTACTTAAAATGGCCTTGGTCGCAGGTTCAATCGCATCCCCCCAGTATACAAACGTCGAAACCAGATCCTGACTGTTCCCAGAATCTTTGTTCAGAAAAACGCGAAACGCGTCTGGATAACGGCGATCTATAAACGCTTGTCCAACATGAGGCCCGGCAATCCCAACGATCTTTGAGACTTGGTAGCCATGGTGCCAAAGGATGCGAGAGGCGACAACACTTCTTTGTACCCCGCCACTATGACCGGTCAAATAAATTTTATCGTTTCGATTGGCATGTTCCATAATATAAGCGACCTCATCATACGCGGGACCGTGAGAAAGACTCAATAACGACCAGACCACATCAATAACGGTTCCATGTCGGTAGGGCGGACTGTATATATCATAAGCAGGATAGGCCTCTTTCGCGAAGGCCGCCCAAAGTCCCGTATCCTGTCCCCAATGATTCCCACCATAAATGCCGCGAGAGAGAAACAGTGCGGTTGTGGTTGCTGTTGGCAGGATCTCTTTTGGCAGCCGAGTCGTTTCTGGCAGCCAAGTTTTTTTCGGCGATGGTTTGGAACAACGCTCTCGGATATCGGGAACAAACAAAAAAATCGGCCCGACCACTGGAATCTCGGATGCCAATCTCCAGACATGATGAAAAACGTCTGTACTATTTTCCCATTGGCAGGTGTCTTCTGCTGCCCCTGCTCCCATCGTCAACTCCACCTTTAATGCCTGATAAGCGGTATAAAAATTTTCAAGTGGATATTTCCATACGGAGTCCCGTCCGGAGAGCACCCCACCCACCAAACTAAAAGGTGCCTTCGCGATTTCAAAAGCGGCATTTTTCACGCCAATAACGGCGGCAACGGGAAAGGCGACCATATCTCTTGGTCTAATTTTCAAGATGTTCTTTTTTAATTTCTGACCGAACGATTGGGGTGGCGCGCTTTCCCGATCTTTCGCAAGAGGCTTGGGGGTGGCTTCACTGGCGTACACGATATCGTATCCTAGCAATGTTGTGGTGCCTGATCCCTCCTTTCCTTTTTGTTCAAAATAAAAATTTGCTCCGTATCGAATCAGTGTCCCTCTTTTATCCCACGGAATTTCATATCCCAGAACCAAAATTGCCGAATCGCGCGCTCCCCCTTCCCGCAGGGTCTTTGAAAGATCGCCTAACTTCTTGTAAAGGTCGGGAGGCTCTTCTTGGGTATAGTAAAGAAGATGTTGTTGATCTTTGCAGGGGGCGATATTGGGGTCTCCGCACCATTGTGTGCTGCGATCTTGATTCCCCCCTGTTAAAGGAGAAATGGTTGTATTTTCCCGTTCATCTGCATAAACAGGGGGTAATTGAGTGACCCATTGGGCCGAGCGCGCCAGTTCATCAAATCGGTCGAGGCTTTGAGCAGAACTTGCCGGATCAAGGGAAAAACGAACCAACCCTTTTGATGCGACTTTCTGCATCAGAGAATCGCTTATGTTATTTTCGGATCGCTGCGGCCAAGCCCGTTTTTCTTCTTCCCACAACAATGCTTCAAACTGGCTTTGAAAGGTTTGAAGGGTCATGGATTGTTCCGCTTTTGCTGTTTGGGCGGTCTTTTCAACAATATTGCGCAGATTAAAGACCGGCTCCTTTTGATCCATCCCAATGGAGATGGAGTAAGGCAGGTTTTTTTTCCCACAGCCCGTCAGGAAAAAAATGACGGATAAAATAATCAAACTGCAGCGGACGTTCCGCCCAATGTGCACGCTGTTCTTATTCATTAGTGCGGTGAAGATAGTATGAAGTGCTTCTAAAGTCAAATCAGAATGGTTACCTGTATCAGAACCTCGGCAAAGTCCGAATGGATGGGACTTACCCCCCCCTCTCCCCCATAAAGATCGGAATTCCCCCTTAAGAAAGGGGCTACTTTGCATTACGATTCAGAGGAACGCTTGTATTGGCCTTCTAATGATTGCCCGTACATAGGACGTGTCAACTTGAAATTCGAGGTCTGGATTCCCATTTTTCTTTAATGCGTCTTTGGCCGTTTGGATACCAACGCCAAACTTTTGCACAAATCCCATCTCTTTCATCACCCCTGCGATATTAGGGTTCCGGTAATCCTTGAGGCCAGGCTGCCCAAAGTTTTCCTGTGTAACCGCCCCAAACGGCCCACCGGGACTCATGATTTCAATGCGATCGTCAAACCATGAAACGTCAACAGGTGCGTTTGTGTTTTCGTAGGAACGGTGCATGATGGCATTGTGAACGATCTGTTGCAGTGCAACAGGTGGATAGGTCATCGTTCTGATCTCCCGATTGGAGGATCGAATATCCACTTGGATTCGATTATGAGCGCTAATTTTCTCGTCTATCCCACTGAAAACATCTACTAACCTACCCTCTATCTCGGACGCGTCTTGTGGGGGGTCAGACAGTTTTGTTCCGGCAATCCGAAGAAATTGTACGTAGGTGCCAGGAATAAAACGGTGTGGAGAGACCCCAAGAACCAGAATGCCAAGAAGGGTGGGTATCGGTTCATTAGGAGGAGGGAATCTCCTCTGTCCAAAAGTCTTTGCGTTCGACGCGCTCCGATTCAATATCGTTTAGAAACCCTTCGAGTTGTTCGTCCGTGTAGCTCATCACCCCTTCTTCAAAAACGGTTTAGGCACCTGCGGCAAACCCACCCACTGCGCAATATCGTTGTATCCTTCGGCAATATCCTGCGCGATGCCGATGCCATTCTTGATCCCCTTTACGTATTTATGCAACGGGGAATTTTCATCTCCAAGATTGGAGGCCAAACGCCTTAGCCTATTGGCAACCCCTTTTTTCCTGACCGATTCCGGGTCCTCCTCTCTTTTGACCTCTTCCAAACCCTTTGCCGCATTCGCAAGCTCCTTTGCCTCTTCTTCGTGACCCACCTCTTTTAACAACTGCCCCAACTCATTCAAATGACCCTGCAAACCAATATTGCAATCGTAAAAATGAAAGGTCGTATTAGTAATAATCTGGATTCCCTAAGGTGGACCCCATTGTCTAGACAATTCTTTGCGTTCAACTCCCCCCTGTCACTGCCTATTTTTTAACCACATTTTTAAGCCTGCTCAAAATCAAAACTGAAATGACCTAAATTAAAGATCACCATTTTTATCGGGGAGCCCTCTGTGCCTATGATATTGAGACACTTCCCCTATGTTAAATTAGAGTAGA
>JBBTIN010000028.1:35035-47146 GCA_038059935.1 Nitrospirota bacterium | reverse complement strand
TTTTTGTGGCCATAGTCATATCCGACCACGGTAACACCCATTATGATCTATCCGCCCCCATCCCGGTAACCTTTAATTTGATCTATAACGCCAATTTGATCTTTCTCTCCAAATCCGCTATATTCCAGATCATTTTTATTAAAACCAGTTTAGGAGAAAATCATAATGGGAATCAGACCGTTACAAGATTGGGTGATTGTAGAACAAGACGAAGCAGAAGAAACGATGTCATGTGGGATTATTATCCCCGATGCGGCCAAAGAAAAACCGTATCAGGGAAAAGTGATCGCCGTGGGCGAAGGAAAATTCGTTAGCAAAGAAGAGTCAAAAGGCAGAGGCAGAAAAAAGACAAAGAATGAAGAGAAAACCTTTGTCAAAACAACACTGCAACCGGGAGATCATATCCTTTACGAACAATATGCGTCTCGGGAAATGGACATAGATGGAGAACGCACCGTTCTCGTTCGAGAAGAGGATGTGTTAGGACTCTTGGTCTAGTCATTCCCATGCGATTTTCATAAGTCACCCCAATGAAAGAAGGGTATTTCCTTTCAGCGCTGGGTCTTGTCATGGTTGTGATGGTCGTTTCAGCCATCATGCGCACGCGCGAGGTTCGACACGATGCAAAATCAGCAAGGCTTCGGCAAAGTGGCATGGTCAAAGTCATTCTGACCGACCCCAATCGCTTTAATCACCTGAAAGTTTCCGTAATCGGGAGGGAGCCTTCCCCAATGGTCTTTATCGAAGCGGGATCCGTCATTCGGGGAACCGAGTCGGAACTCGGCCAATTTGATGAACGCCCCATGCGCAATGTCACGCTCTCGCCGTATTGGATTGACCTCAAAGAGATTACGAATCAGCAATATCAGAAGTTTTCTAAAAAGACAGGACGCCCCAAACAGGAAGTAATGATTTTTTTTGATGACGAATCCGTTTTGTACGCGCCCAATCTTCCCGCGGTGGGTGTGACGTGGTTTGACGCCCAGGATTATTGTCGTTGGAACGGAAAGCGTCTGCCGACCGAGGCGGAATGGGAATATGCCGCGGGAGGTAATAGTCTGGGTGGATGGCCGTGGAACGCGACGTTTGAAGAAGGCTATGCAAATCTACGCGGAGAAGAAGACGGCTTTGCCTATACCGCCTCCGTTGGCAGTTACGAAGCGGGACGCTCCCCCTTTGGACTTTATGATATGTCGGGCAATGTCGAAGAGTGGGTTTATGATTGGTACGACGAGTTTTTTTATAAAGAAGGACAAGTGACACTTCCAAGTGGGCCTGAAACCGGAAAGACAAAAGTGGTACGCGGTGGATCGTGGGAAAGCACGTCAATCAACGCACGAAACACAAGACGCCATAGCGTTTTCCAGCATCGCAAGGAGGCCGCGATTGGCTTTCGCTGCGCGATGGACAATCCCACCGCCTCCCCTTCCAGTGAAAACAAGTGATGGGTAAACGCGTTATTGAAGTTAACAATCTCACCAAGTCGTTTGACGGCACCCTCGCCGTGAATGACATCTCTTTTTCCATCGAGCAAGGGGAGATTTTTGGTTTTTTAGGCCCAAATGGCGCCGGAAAGACCACGCTGATCCAATTGCTCTTGGGACTCATCACACCCACTTCTGGAACCATTCAAATATTGGGAATGGATTTACAAAAAAATCGTGAGGCGATTCTCTCGCAAGTGAATTTTTCGTCCACCTATATCTCAATGCCAAGCTCTTTAACACTTTCGGAAAACCTTTTGGTCTTTGCCAAACTCTATGGCGTTGCCGATGCCCAAAAAAAGATTGATTCTCTTTTATCGCTCTTTGAAATTGATCGCTTGAAATTCACGCCGACCAGCCATCTTTCTTCCGGGCAAATGACGCGTCTTACATTGGCAAAGGCGTTGTTGAATGCCCCTAAAATTCTTTTTTTGGATGAGCCAACTGCTAGTTTAGACCCAGATATTGCCGATAAAACGCGCACGCTCTTAAAGGCCATTCGTCACGAGAATAAAATGACCATTTTGTATACGTCTCACAACATGAAAGAGATGCAGGAGATTTCGGATCGGATTGTTTTTCTCAATCAGGGGAAGATTATCGCTTGCGGAACGCCAAACGAAATTATTAAAAATTTTGATGGAGAAAACTTGGAGGATGTGTTTCTAAAAGTTGCCAGAGGGCACGCATCATGAAATTTTATCGCATCGCGGCGTTGATCCAAAGACATGGCTATCTTTATCAGCGTTCAGCGCCACGCCTCATGGAGATATTCTTTTGGCCGCTGGTGGATTTGTTCGTTTGGGGTTTTATTACGCTCTATTTTGCGCAATCGCAAATTGCGCTGCCCCGCTTCGTCACGTTTTTCCTTGGCGCGTTGATCTTGTGGGATATTTTATATCGCGCCCAGCAAGGGATTTCGATCTCGTTTTTGGAAGAAGTGTGGTCGAAGAACTTACTCAATCTTTTTGTCAGTCCGATGCGCCCGTCCGAATTTTTAATTGCGCTAATGACGATTAGTGTCGTAAAAATGCTTGCGGCGGGACTGGTGAGCGCGGCCATTGCGTGGTTTTGTTATTCTTTTAATGTTTTTCTCATTGGCATTTCATTGATTCCGTTTGTATTGAATCTGCTGGTGATGGGCTGGGCGATTGGGATTGTCAGTATGTCGGCGATTTTGCGTTATGGACAGCAGGCCGAGGTGCTTGCATGGGGATTGGGATTTCTGATTCAACCGTTTGCCGCCGTTTTCTATCCGGTATCGGTGTTGCCGGAGTGGATTCAGCCGATAGCGCGAATCATCCCCGCTTCGCATATTTTTGAAGGAATGCGGTCCGTCTTGGAAACAGGGAGGATTCCGTATCAGGAATTGGTGATTGCCATGGTCTTAAACGCAGTCTATCTTTCTGCTTCTATCTATTTTTTCTATTATAATCTGCGTGTTGTAAAGGATAAGGGGCTGCTGCTTCACCGAGGCGTGGAGTAGGGTGGCGCGGCCACCTGCGGTTTGTGACACCTTCCGTTGGTCGGTGTAGAATGGGTGGCACGGTAGCCTGCGAGATTGATCCCTACTCCCAAGGACACGTTGCCCTCGCAGGGGTTACACCCCTCCTTAACGAAGGAGGGGATTCCTTGTGCGGGGTTTATTCCCCTCCTCAGATGAGGAGGGGTTAGGGGTGGTTTGATTTTTCTCTCAATATTCCCCAAAATAGCTTAAACATTTTACGTTTTCAGTTGTCTAATCTTTATAGAAGCCCAAAATATGGACTTGGCACTCATTGATCGCGCGCTGAAGGGAGACACGGAGGCGTTTTCCGAGCTTGTCGAGAAATATCAGCGCCCTATCTATTTTACGGTGCTTCGGATGCTTTCGGATCATGAGGAGGCGGCAGACATTGCCCAACAAACTTTTATGAACGCGTTTCGCTCACTTGCCGACTTTAGAAGAGATGCCAGTTTTAAGACATGGCTTTATCAGATTGCGATTAATCTTGTCAGAAATAAGATTAAAGAAAAAATGCGGCAGCCCGAATTTGAGGATGTTGAGGAAATGGATATCATTGCTGACCAAAAAATGCCATTTGATCAATTGGACGACGAAAATCGGTCGAGTCGGATGAACGCGGCCATTCAAACATTGCCCAAGCAGCAGCGAATGACGGTTATCCTGCGTGTTTATGAAGAACGCTCGTATGAGGAGATTGCGAAGATTTTAGGCTGCGCGCAAGAAACGGCCCGCGCCCATTTTCATCTTGGAATTCGTGCCCTGCGAAAGGTTTTGAAAGGGGAGGCTCTATTATGAACTGCCAAGAAATTAAAGAACAAATGCTGGATGATCTCGATGGCATAAGCGATAGCGACACTTCAAAAGCAGTCGCTTCGCATCTTACCGTCTGTGTGGATTGTCGGGCGGAAGAAGGGGAATGGCGTAAATTAACCCACGCGATGAAACAGACCCATGTCCCCGATCCGGGCGAGGCGTTCTTCCAAAACTTTTCTGTGCGCGTCAAAATAGCGGTGCAACAAGAACAAGCACAAATGGATCGTGCGCGGCAGCCTATAGAAAAAACGTGGTTTCGGTTTCCCATGTGGTTTCCTTCTTTTCAGCCTTTTCAGATTGGAATGGCAGCCGCTTGCGCCGTTTTTGTGATGGTTTTTGCGCTGTCATTTAAGAATAAAACGAGATTCGAATCGCCATCGCTTCCGCCGCTTGCAATGGCGATTCATCAGTCTGATGTATCCGATACCGAGGCGGTTGCCGTCCTTTTTGATTTGATGGAAGAGGGCGAAGAAGAAGAAATTTCAGAGCATTTTATAGAAGATATTTAAGGACAATACTCATGAACCAATATATTAAAATCATTTTTATCCTGCTGGTTTTTTTATGGGCGTGCCACGGCACCGCTGACGAGATTGCCTTTGCCCAAGAAGCGAAATCAGATGAGGCCGAGCAGATCGCCCCTGCTGGACAAGATCAAGCCGATTGGCTTTTGCTTTGGACGCGTATTCAAAAAATCCGCATGGAGCAAATGCAGAAAGCCTTGCAAATTGACAAGGACGTGATGAACAAAATTGCGCCAAAACTAAACGAGATAGACGAAAAGAAGCGGGTGATTGGCAAAGAACGTTTGGTATTATTAAGAAAGTTAAAACAAGTTTCAAAAGAGAAAGCTTCCGAGGCACAATTAAAGGAAGCCCTTGCGCAGATTGAAGAAAATCAATCTGCTTTAACGCGGTTGAAAGATGCGAATCAGGCGATCATTAAGGAACACCTAACCGCGAAGCAGCAGGCAGAGTACTTGCTTTTTCAACGACAATTTAAGGAAGAGCTGCGTCATTTAATTCAGAAAGAACGACAAAATCGCTAATCCGAGTCAGGAGAAAAACCATGAATCCGTTCAAAAAAATAAGTTTATTGATTGCAATGATGATTGTCTCTTTTGGCTGCGGTTCCGGCGGCCTCTCTGAAGAAGAACAAATTATTGACGAAATCGAAAACGGAACCACCTTCCTCTTAACCGATGCGCCCAGTGACCATTTCAAAAGCGTGATGGTGGATATTTTAAGCCCGATTGTTGTAAAGACCGATCAAGGAGAAATGAGCGTTCCGCTTCCTGATAATTCCCCGATCCGTGTTGATCTTTTGGCGTTGGACGGGTTCAGCAAAAATTTGACCAGAGCTACCAGGGCCGTACTTGGAGAAGGCGAAATACATAAGATTTGCCTAACGCTGGCCAATCCAAAGATTATTCGACTAGATAATAGTATCATTGGCTCAAATGCGATTACGCTGACGAAGGAGATGTGCATCATTCCCGCGCATGCGGTTATCATTCCCAAGGACGACGGGATTGTCGTTGAAATTGATATTAATGTTGAGGCTTCCATCAGTACGACAACCAGCACCACAACGGGACTGGCTTTTAGGCCCCAAGGGGCGGTCACCCAGATTAAAAAAGACACACACCCAAACGGGGTAGAGGCGAGCCAAATCAAAGGAACGATTATTGAAATCGGGGATAATCGTTTCTTAATGAGAGAGCATGACCGGAAGTTTTTTGTTTCTGTGGGCGTGGCAGATGCCAAATTTTTTGAATTGAATAAAGAGATTCACTTTGCCGATCTGAAAATCGGCCAGACGGTTGAGGTGGGCGGGGTTGTGACTTATGAAAAGATTTTGAAAGCGCGTCGGGTTGTCGTTTTGCCTTCAGAGGATCAGCATCGGGCGGTTCGTGGGATCATTACAAATTTGAATCGCAGAGATCGTTCTTTTGCCCTCGCGTTTTACAACCTTCCTGAAATAGGAGATACCGTCTTGTTGAGGAAAATTGCCGTACACTATACCGATGAGACTCCTATTTTACTAAAACGGCCACACAAGCGATTATCTGCCGGAGACCTCACTGATGGTCAGCTGGTTGATATTCGGGGCATAGCAAGACTGAATCAGGATGATATTCAAGCGGGTCTTATTATTGTTGAGCCAGAACATTTTAAGGCGGTGATTGTGTCTGCGAACTGTGAGGCCGGACAGATTCAAGTGCTCTATCCTCCCAGAGAAATTGCGCGTTTACAAACCGCCGATGCTGCGCTCGCCTCAGATCTCTCCATGATCGTAGAAATAGGGGCGAGAACAAAATTGATTGGGCAAGATGTCATCGCCACGCTTTGGTGTGAAGATCTCAAGCCAGGAGCAACGATTCGGATTTCCGGACAAATGCTTCCGCCTTCTCCAACAATAATAGCGCCAAGCCCAATAAATATTGAGGTCTTTGAGATTAAGGAAATCCCAGCGGTGTCTGTGGCCCCAACAGACATCGTGCCTCGGTTTTGAGGGATTGCTTGATCCCGCGCTTCGCCTTTTCCGAGCAAGGCGTAGAGATGGCATCGTCGTTATTTTTCTACGAGGGCACCTTCAATATAGCGATGAATCATTCCTGAAATTAAAGTTTGATAAGGAATGCCCATCTCCATTGCTTTTTTCTGAATTCCCGTAAAGTCATGATTATAAAGCCGAATTGTAATCCTCTTGTTTTTGCGAAACGTATTTTCAGCTGCCAATTTCATTTCACGAAGTTCAGATTTTGAAGGCAAAATGGTTTTCATTTTACCTTTTTCATAAGCCGTTAAAATACGTTCTTCTTCTTTATCGAGTTTCACTTTCTCTCTCCAATTCTTTTCTATAATCTCCCGTTGCTTTCCTGCTAGGAATAATTGTTTTTAAAAATATTTGTTCCCTGTCTTTTTTATGAGGAACCAAATAAATATAGCCGTCCACGATGACAAAATAGATTCTTTGCCCTGGATACTTATTTTGTTCAGGATGATCCGCCGTTTTCCATACATCCCCTTGTGATAAATGGAAGACGATCCGTTCAAATGAAATGCCTCTTTCTTTTTTTAACCATTCATTTTTCTCTGGATTCCACTCATATTCCATCATTTATTTGTACATGATTTGTATGTACATAATCAATTGCCTATACGAAATTATACGGTGGACACATTATCTCGTGTAGTGCGTCATAAGTCCGCTTATATTTGTCATGCCGGCGAAGGCTGGTATTCAGTGTTTTATGTCTGGATTCCGGCCTAAACATTGCCGGAATGACAACATATTTAAATATAAAGATGTGTCGGACGCCCTATACGACAAACTCCATTACCACTGACAAAGTGTATCTTTGTATCTCTTTCTCTTCACAACAAGATAACTTTTTTCAAAAAAACCAACTTCGCTCCTATTCGTTTTTCTCCATCCCATAAAAAATAAATATCATAATATCCCTATCAATAAATGGGATTGTCTTGTCGTTGTCTTAAAAATAGCGCAGCAATTTATATTTGGCATGGTTTTCGCAATATACATGGGCAGATCGGCGAGAATCGCTTGCCGATGCCAGATAAGGGAATCAATGGCCACTGGATTCTTTATCTTAATTAAAAGTGGCGACTTATAAAGGAGAGATGAAGATGGACAAGAAAATTTTAGTTGCAATCGGAATGGGTTTGGCGTTGACCTTCGGCGCTGTCGAAAAGAGTGAGGCATGGTGTTTTTTCGGCTGCCCCGATGTTGAGGTGGATACGAATGTTGCCACCTCCGACGGTTCTACGGACTCGAATACCGTTGCAGGCAATGGAAATACCTCCGCCTCCAATCTGCGGAACAGCACCGTGGTGGGTGGGAATATGAGTTCTAACAGCAGCAACTCCATTGGCGCCATCGGGAGCAACAGGGGAGATATCTCTCAGAGCAATACGCAAAGTATCACCTCTGGGACAACCAATCTCCAAGGAAACGATTTCCGAGATCAGAGCAATCGCGGAAATCGGTAATCGGGAACAGCTGGAGAGGGCGGGGCAGATTCTCGTCCTCTCCTAAACAAAATGAAGGGAGGGATATCATGGACAACATAAAAAAGAGCGTCACAACGGGAGTCATTTTATTCGGACTGTTTCTAATGCCAGTTGTCTCGATACAGGGTGCTCCTCCTATTCAGAGTCAAGAGTCCAAAAAACAAGAAGAAGAAAAAAAGCAAGAGGAAGAAAAAAAGAAAACACCGGAAGAGGAGAAAAAGGCAAAAGAAGAAAACGAACTTAAAAAAAATCTGGGCCAACTACGAGGCCGTCAGCAGACAGATGAAAATTCAACACGGGTGCGGAACAACATCTTTCCATCATCCACTCCGGAGTCCGACTGCACCGGTGCCGATAAGGCGCGATCCCGATTGGATGATGTCAGTGAAGACGGCGGAATCGTGATTAAGGGGAATCTCAATATTGCTTCTAAAAACGAGGCCAATGTCGGCAAGAACGAGGGAAGCATTAGCAGTAATACAAATATCAACATTACAAACAATAACAATAAAAAGTGTTAAGGAAATGACTCAAAGGGAGAAAATCATGAAACGAAAAAATGTTCTTACAACAATCAGCGTTTTTACATTGATCCTCCTTTTGGGTCTCATTGGAGAAAGCCTCGCCGCGACTTCAGGCTCGGGCACGAAGGCGCGTGTCGCTGTGGCGCGATTTGGCGCAAACGACCGATTCGCTCAAGTCTATGGCGGATGGGATATTGGCGGGGGCTTGGCTGCCCAACTGGTCACGGAGCTGATTAACAGTGGCCGCGTTATTGTTGTCGAACGCGCGATCTTGTCACAACTCTTAAGAGAGCAAGAATTGGCCGCGTCAAAATTGGTCAGCAAGGAGACCGCGACACGGGTGGGGGATATGCTGGGCGTGGATTATTTGCTCGTCGGAGAGGTTACCGAGTTTGAGCAAAAGGCGGTTGGCGGCGGGATGCAGGCCGGTTTCTTAAGCGGGCTTTTCCCGAAAGTATCGGCGGAGTTTTCAGCGGCCCACGTCGGCATTGATCTTCGGATTATTGATACGGCAACGGGAGAAATTCTTCATTCGCAGCGCGTGGAAGGTCGGGCATGGGAACGCGCCACCGCAGTAGACGCAAATGCAAAATTGCTGACCTTCGGCGGGGACGCGTTTCATAAAACCCCACTGGGAAAGGCAACGCGTGACGTGATTCGCGACGCCTTAACATTTACGCTGGGCATTATTTCAAACCAGCTTGAAAGCTACGACTGGCTGGGCAAGGTGATCCATCAGGAAGACTCGCTTTTTTATGTCAATGTGGGCGTGGGTTCAGGGGTTCGCGTTGGCGATTCGCTTTCGGTCTTTTCGATCAAAAAGACATTGACTGATCCGGAGACCAATCAGGTGGTAGGGATCGTTGAAGAGCCGGTTGGGGATTTAACAGTGGTTTCCATTTCAGAAAAGTTTGCAAAAGCCAAGATTAAGGATACGACGATTCCGCATCCGCACAATGGCGATGTGGTTCGTTTTTCCGATGGAAGACAGGTTGTAGACGGTGGTGGAAACACCGCGGATTTGTCCCGGTTTCCAATGTCAAAAAAGAATTACCCTATCTTAGATTAGGCGGCACGGCCGCCTGCGAGGAGTGACAGCTTCCCGTTGGGCGTCCGACGCCTGCGGGTCGCTGTGAAATAGAACGTCAGCGGCGAGTGTGTGTATAGGGATTGAAAATAGTTTCCCTTTATTGACGCAGAAAACTGATAGATTAAAATTTTTAATGAAAAGGAATGCGATGATGCTAAAAAATATAAAAATGCTCTTACCGGTCTTCATCATTTTACTCACATTCGGTTGTGCCTCAAACAGAGTGACCTCCCCTGCACATCTTGAGGAAGGGTTAATCGCCTACGAAGAAAAGAAATGGGATAAAGCGGTGGATAGTCTGGACTTGGCGATCAAACAAAACGCTCAAAATGTGGATGCGCATTTTAAGCGGGGCGTGATTTTGCAAAGGCAGAACAAGATAGATCAAGCGATCTTGTCGTATCGGAATGTCGTGCAACTCAACCCCAATCATTTTAAGGCGCATTATAATTTGGGAAATATTTATTCGTATGAAAAAGGAAATAAGGGGCAAGCGACAATGCACTATCAGAAATTTCTTGAGATTGCGCCGGTGCATATCCTGGCAGCCCGAACAAAAAATCGGATGTTGGAGCTTTCCGGCGTGAATCAAAAAAACGCGGTGGTACACAAACCTGTGAAAGCAAGCAAGGGATCTCCTTTTGCCACGATGAAGGAACAACTGGGAATGCTCCAGAAAGCGTATGAGGCAAAAGACTTGGCGGCCCTGCAACGCGATACGACGATGTCTGAAAAGAGGGGCCGTCTTTTGGAACAGATTTTCAAAAACTACAGTATGATTAAGGTTTCGGTTTCCGACCCGTTTTTAACCGATCATCAGCATCAGTCTGCCTCTGCGATTATTACGGTCACCCAAATCCTTGATCGCGGCGGAAATCATGTCACGCCGGGCACGCAATGGAAAGAAACGACGGTGGATATCAAGAAAGAAGGGGATCAGTGGGGAAAAATTACGTGGTAATAAGGAGAACAATCATGAATCAGAAAATAGGATTTATTTTATGGGTGTTATTTGTCTTGCTAGCGGGACATTCAACGCTGTTTGCGCAAGAGACTATCGCGGTCGCGGATGAAGATATGCTGGCGCCGTTTATAGATCATTCCATAGTGGAAGGGACGCAACCTGAAAAGACGCCCATTGAATTTCACGCAACGATTACCGATGACAATGCCGTCTCGGAGGTCTCCTTATTTTATCGTGTCGGAGTCGCTTCCCAGAAAAATGAAGGGTATACCGAGATGACGATGACATCAAACCAAACAGATGGCTATGCCGTTTCGATTCCGGCAGAAAAGATGTTGGGGCCGAAGCTCGAGTATTATATTCAGGCGTCGGACATGGCCGGGAATACCGCGTCTAAAGGAAATCTCGCATCGCCTTTGGTCGTCGTAATTGGTGCAATTGCGGTAGCGAGCCCGCCTGATCTAGCCAGTGTACAGGCCGCGACGGCGAATGAACCCGATAATAAAGCCAGCGTAGTAGAGGACGTGGCGTTATTTTCGACGAACAATGACGCGGCGGCTGGCGAATCCGACGCGATCTATAAGCCGGCAAAGCCGTGGTACAAAAAATGGTGGGTTTGGACGATTGCCGGCGTGGTGCTCGTGGGTGCAGCAGCCGGTGGCGGAGGTGGTAGTGGGTCATCAGGCGGGGACTCGGGCAGTTTGTCTATCGCGTGGTAACGCGTTCTAAAAATAAAGGAGAAAAGAGAATGCATAAAATATTATTACAAATCAATAAACAAAGGCCGCTTTTATTCTTGTTTCTTATTTTGTTATTGAGCGGTTGCGGCCCAGAGAGCAAACAAGAGGGCACGACGGGAGCGATTCATTTTTCCCTTGGTGTGGAATCAAAAGGCCAACTTCAAAAAAGCTTGTCTGCGCTGGGGGATCAAATTGATTGCGTGGCAGAGGGCATTAGTGAAATTCGGGTGATTGTGACCAATGGACAAAATGCGCAAGTTGCGTCGAAACGATTTGCCTGTAGCCTGCATTCCGGTACGGTTGATAAAATTCCTCCCGGAACAATGACCGTCACGCTTGACGCGCTTGATGGATTAAACGTCATAACGCATAGCGCGAGAAAAGATGCGGTCAGCGTATCAGTAGGGGCATCTAGCGGTTTGGGACATATTGTGTTGCCACGGGTGGCAGGAAATCCGCCGCCAACCGGCACATCCACGCCGCCGACTGGTACGTCCACACCACCAACCGGCACATCCACACCGGCAACGGTAGAACTAAAAATAGACAAACAGGGCGCGGGAATCGTGAAGTCTGATCCTGCTGGAATTAATTGTAATCCGACTTGCTCCGCTTTCTTTTCGTCGGGGACGGTGGTCACGGTTACGGCGACGCCTGATCCGGATTTTACTTTTGCGGGTTTCACTTCCGGAGTCTGTACAGGTACTGCCCCCTGTACATTTACATTAAACGCAACGACAACAATTAGTGCTGCGTTTAATCCCGGTACGGGGATATGGGAAAGATCAATATGGGATAGTCACAAATGGGGAAATTAGGAATAATCACAAAAACAAAGGAGAAAAAAATGAACAAACAAATAGAAAAACGTTTTTTGCAATTAGGCATCGTGGGGCTTCTCACGACGATGATTGCATGGGCTATGCCGCTTCATGTCCATGCACAACTCATA
>JBBTIN010000028.1:0-34935 GCA_038059935.1 Nitrospirota bacterium | reverse complement strand
CGTAGGTAGCGCTATTGAATCGCCGCCTCCAGCCACTGCTCCAGCAGGAACAACAACGACCAGTATCACTGTCCCAGAAACTTTTGTAATTGGGACAACAATTAGCTCAAGCGGTATGAATACAAACTTCAAAGCGCTTGCCGATAGTGTTAATGGCATCGTGGATGGAATCAATTTTGCCAACACGAGCGCGAGTATTATATTTCCACAAAACCTCGATGTAGCAACGGCATCTCCCATGATACAGATGTTCCAAGGGGGGGCTAATAATGCGAATCGCATGGTTTTGGGCCATTCGCCTAACTTTGCAAACTGGGGTCTCATGTATGAGGATTCTGGAGATCGGTTTCATTTTCTCAATAGTGGTAGGTCAGTCATGACGGTTGATCTGGGGGGTGGGCGCGTTGGTATTGGGACATCGACGCCAGGCCATCCTTTGCATCTTGGAAGTGGCGCTCATGTGACGACTGGGGGTGTTTGGACCAACGCTTCTAGTCGAACATACAAAGAAAATATTGCCGAACTTGAGCTTCAAGAAGCGATGAAGACGCTGCAAGGACTTGAACCGGTCAAATACAAATACAAAGGATCGGATAAAGAGCAATATGTCGGGTTTATTGCAGAGGATGTTCCGGCATTGGTCGCTACAGAGGATAGAAAAGGCTTAAGCCCGATGGATATCGTTGCGGTGCTCACGAAAGTGGTGCAACAGCAGCAAAAGGAGATTGAGACATTAAAGGCTCAGAACGTTGCATTTAATCAGCGATTGGACCAGATCACGCAGTTAGGTAACGTTGCAAAAGCTGTTTCGGAACCTTTGCGATAAATCATTCACGGAAAAAGGGAGCGGTGTGGTCATGAAAGAACTTGTTTTTCAAAAAAGACAAACTCAAAGAACCTGTTTTGCCGCTCTTCTTTTTGCCTTCTCTTTTATCACCGGTTGCGGTGAGGCACCGAATAAGGCCCCGGAGGTTTCGTTCATTCCCTGTCCAGCGCCGGTTGCCGCTCCGGGGACTGCCGCTGGGGCAGGGGATGCGAGACACCTCTTTTTCAAGATATTCTGTAATATCGAGCCGGGGCAGCCAGCAAACCAACCCCTCTCAATCAACAAACTGTGGGGCATAGACCCGGCCAACCCCACAGAGGAGTTTCAGATCGAACCGAATTTTTTAGGAGGCTCACTCTCCTCCGTCATGGATGGCACATGGAATGAGTCGGGATGGAACGCCCTTGGGAAAGTGCCCAATCAAAAAACGCGTTTCATGATCTATATGAAAGAAGACGGGCGGTTTTATAAGGTTAGCGCATTAAAAGCCGATGGGCTTGTGCCCAGCCAACTCTCCAATGAGCAGCTTCCAAGAACGCCCTTGCCCTCGCAGAAAATAAGTTTGAGTGAGCCGGACGAAGTGGCTTTTTGTGGCGGCTATTCACTGGCTCATTATCTCGATATCCATCAATCAAGCTATCTTTACACCCACCCAGGCCCAGATGGGAAATGCACCACATGGGACGATAATCTCCAAAAGATTCTTCGATTGAATATGGGGCCGTCTGATTCCCCCATCGTTCTTCCATACGATAATTCGGACCTGATGGATTATGAATTTCCTTTGGCCCCGGGCGTTGTTCCTGGGAGTGCCATTGAGAACAAGTTGGCAATTAAAACCGATCTGATTGATAAGAAGACGGGCGGGGTTGCCGGTTGGTTGATGATGAAAACCCGGTATGCAACACACCCGGTTCAACATCCGTTTCATGTGCGGAATACGCAGAGGGATATCCTTGAAGTGGATGCCCCCTACGGTCATGGCCTCGCCGAGGGAACACCGGTTCGAGTTGGTGTAAAGGCAGGAGTTCCCCTCCCCATAGGCATTTATTTCGACAAGATTTACTATGTCCATGTGACATCGTACCGAACATTTAAACTCTATCGTCCTCATAAGCGTATCGCTGTCGTGCAGCGCAATGATGGAAGTTTCTACAAGTTGATTGAGGTCGTTGGCGGAAAGCGTTCAACGTCTGATGGATCAGGCCACGCCCATCCACAGACAGAAGAGTGTATCGGGGAGCCGCTTGCAGCCTGTAAACCTGAAGCCCCGGAGCCGGAGAATGACCCTTATTCGCCCCAGAACACTTACATTTCTTTTAACTCCACGACGACTTCAATGACATGGACTGAGCCTCCCACGCGATATAATGAACCCCATCAGGATATTTACATTGAGGATATTATCTCTAACGGAGGTGGAATCGTGCAGCAGGTGGTTCCCATTTCCGGTCTTTATCGGTATGACACGGAGCTGACTTTCCCTGGAACAAAGTTAAAGGAAACAGAGTTTTTAAACATATGCACGGTTTCGGGGCACGATCAGACCGCAGGTCAGGAACAAGAGGTTCCATCAAACTTTCTTATTCGTGTTACCAATCAGAATGGTCTGCCGGTATCGGGGATACCAGTTTCCTGGACGGCACATAGTAAAACAAGACAGGATTGCCATTTCAATTTTTTTAATCCCTTTGGAGGTTTCGAGAGTTGCTCTACCGTAGGGGCGGAGATCGTTTCCGTTAGTAATTCTGGTATGACTAACGGAAACGGGGAAGTCGCTGCGAAGGGGAAGACAGGGGTGGGAGAAGGACCCCATAAAAGCCTGTTTATTGCGTCTATTGGTGATGGGGCAAAGGTCGCTTTTGCGGTCGGGACGGAGCATCTTTACTGGGAGAATACTAGTCAAATAAAACGAACGCCTCCCTCCTGTGGGACGCGGATGGATTCTGTCATCGCGGGTATTCTTCCCATGGGGTATGGGAATCCTTTTACCGGAAAGATGTTTATCCGGTTTGATCTTTCATTTAGGCCGCATCCTACTGCCGCAGATGGTGATAAGCCCACAAAGGAAGACCGAGAAAAAGCAAAAAAAATTGGCACAAAAGGGGCACTTCATCTTTATGATGTCGCGGCGAATATACTTTCGCCTGTAGCACAATATATCTCTGCGGTTCCCTATCAAGATGGAGACGTTGCCTCGTTTCCGGACGGGTTCCCATATATTGCAGATGAAAGGGCCGTTTACTTTTTCGACAAGAGCAATACGTATGTTATTCCAAACGGCGACAGTCCGATACAGCATCGAACCCTGGTTCGACTTCCATTTGAGGGTGGAGGCGCAACGGTTTTGTCCACAGAGGTGGGACGGCAGAAGTTTTCTCAACTTCATCTAACGACATATAACGTGGTCTATAACACAATAGATCAAAGTGTGGCGGGGGGTGCGGACACAATCTTAAAATCGGTGAATAAGACGGGAGGCGGTGCCGTTAGGTTGTTAAATACAACAAAAGACTCGCTGGGTAATGTAATGACTTCCGGCCCATTTGTTTATTTTCAGACCCAGGGGAAATCGCCCATTGTTCCATTTGATCCAAATAATCCAGGCAAGATTAACGTGGGGGCACTCTCTCAAATCATATCCATAAGAGAGGATGGCGCGAATCTTCAACTTACTAAAAAAGCCACTTATATAGGCAGAACAGACAGCCGTATCTTGGCAATAACGAATTGCCAAGAGTTTACATTTTCCTGCGCGCAAGGAACGCTTCTGAGTTTTGATTCTCTTAATCCTATGATAGTGCCGATTACATTGGGCACCCTTCCCCTTCGCAACTGTGGAGGCAAGCACCTCCATACAACCGACCTTTCTTTTGAAGGGATGGGATCGCATCAAGTTCTTCTGGAGGGAGGGACCTCATGTGACGAGACTGGGGATGAGCCTGGGGATGGAAGCGGCGCGAGCAAGGACATGTTTTATGTGCAGGAAGATCAATCAAATTCCTTGGCCACGATTACCACCACTCCGAATGTCCCCGAAACCCTTCCGTAATCGGATTGTCGGCTTCCCCCTTTGTGGGGGAAGGCCGGGATGCGGAAAGTTACGCCGAAAACGATTCGCCACAGCCGCAACTGCGCTTTGCGTTCGGATTGATAAATTTGAATCCCCCGCCGACCAAATCACGGCTGAAATCGAGCGTCATCCCCGAAAGATACGGCACGCTTTCTCCATCCACCGCAACGCGAAGTCCATCCACCTCAAATAAAGTATCTTCTTTTTTTGTGTCTTGCTCGAAAGTTAGTTGATACGTCATGCCAGTGCATCCACCTTGTTTGACGCCAACACGCAAAAAAGAATCGGTTAATTGTTTATTTTGTAAAATCGTTTTGACCTCATTCAGAGCGCTATCGGTCAATGAGATCATGTTTTCTGTTTTTTCCATTTTTTCCTCCCTATTGTAGGGGCACGTTGCAACGTGCCCTCCTATTTATACCGCCCATTACAAAACCGGCGACATCCTTCGAAGTTTTTTAACAGCTTCGATAACCCGCCCCCCCGTATAGCAAACTTCGTCATCGGTATTAAATCGTCCCAACCCGATTCGAAGCGCGCCATGCGCCAAGTCGTTCGTCATACCTAACGCCTTTAAGACATAAGAGGGTTCAATCTGTCCCGTCATACAGGCCGACCCTGATGAAAGTGCAATCTCTTTTAACTCCATCATGAGCGATTCCCCTTCGATATGCGCGAAACTGATATTCAGATTATTCGGCAGCCGATCGCTGGGATGTCCATTTAGCACGACATCTGAAAGTCCTTGAAAGAGTGTCTCCTTGAGGGCCTCACGCATTTTTGTCAAACGGCGCGATTCTTCTGGCATTTCGTTCGCGCAAATTTCAGCCGCTTTTCCAAAGCCAACGGCACCGGGCACATTGAGCGTTCCGGGACGAAGGCCGTTCTCTTGTCCGCCGCCATCCAATAAGGTGGCAAGCCGCACCTTTGGATTTTTCTTTCTGATATAAAGCGCGCCGATTCCTTTTGGCCCATAGATTTTATGCGCGGATAAAGAGAGCATGTCCAGATTCATTTCCTGCACATCTACCGGAATTTTTCCGACGGCCTGTATTGCATCCGAATGAAAAAGAACACCCGCAGCCTTTGCGATTTCCCCAATCTCCCTGATCGGCTGTATTGTCCCGATCTCATTATTCGCAGCCATAATTGAAATGAGGATGGTCGAAGGCAAAATTGCGGCGGCCACATCGTTGGGACAAACCTGTCCGAAAGAATTAACCGGCAGCACGGTCACTTTCATCCCATTTTTCTCCAACCGATTTCCCGCATCCAAAACCGATTTATGTTCCGTTGCTGCCGTGATGAGATGATTCCCTTTTTCGCGGTAGGTTTCGGCAATGCCTTTCAACGCCATGTTATTGGATTCTGTTCCGCCGCTGGTGAAGATGATTTCACTGGGATCACAATGAATCAGATCGGCAATCTGTTTGCGTGCAAAATCGGCGGCGCGTTGTGCCTCCCGACCCCATGCATGATTGCGACTGGCTGCGTTTCCAAATCGTTCTGTAAAATAAGGCAGCATCGCATCAAGCACACGCGGATCAACTGGCGTGGTGGCGTGATGATCCATAAAAATCGTCTGCATTTTTTTCAATCCCTTCTTCCGAAAGGGTATGCCCAATGATTGGTCAAGGTCAATGCATTACTAAAAACACAACCTTGTAACGATTGCATGAAGACCTTTTTAATAAAATGTGGTACATTATTACCGATGAGCATGACAGAAGTAAAAATAAAAAAAGGGACGAAAAAAAACAAAACGGCCCAATCAAAAACGCCACGAAATCCGTTTGCCCTGTCTGCTCGAAAACGAATTGCAGGCCCCATTAAAGATCGTAGTGAGAAACGGCTCCAAAACAAACAACAAAAAGAAAAACAGGAGGAAGATCAATCATGGCAATGACAAAAGAAGACGAAATCCGAGACAAGATTAACACCTTCATGGTTAAACTTGATAAGATGGAGGCGAGGGTTAAAGATGTTGAAACAGTAAAATCCTCTGTTCAAAAACTCGAGGCAAAACTCGATGAGAAACTCGAAAAAATAGAAAAACGGATGGAGATCACCGAAAAATCGGTTGGGATTGCCGCACCGCCAGCACAACCCGCACCCCCTCCGGTGAAGGCGTTCGTCAGTGGCGTCAGTATTGGGCTTTTAATTCTTGGGGCGATTGCGGCAGTGTGGCTGTTTTCCTAATTTAACGTTCCATTGTAGATTGCACCGCCGCCTTCTGTATATTCCTTTAAGACGGTGGCGGCGGCATCTTTTTCGACTTCGCTCACCACTTCAATCTGTCTTGCCAACAATGCCGCTTGCCAGTCATCTACCTTTGCTCCTTCATCAAAACCAATGGCGCGAACATCGGCCTCTGTTGCACCGGTGATCACGCGAGAAACCCCTGACCATGGGATCGCACCAAAGCACATTGCGCACGGCTCGGAACTGGTGACCAGTTCATACTGGCTCATGCCGATTTCTCCCAATTTGTAGCGGCCGAGTTTTTTTTGCGCCACTAAAATGGCTACGATTTCCGCGTGTAAAATAGAGGACTTTTCAGTCGCAACCAAATTGATGCCCAGCGAAATGAGTCTTCCCGACTCTATCTCAAAAATAGCCGCCGCAAACGGCCCTCCGGTTTTTTGAACCACATTCTCTCGGGATGCCGCAATCACAAATTGCATGCGATCACGCATTTCTGTAATGATTTCCCTATGGCCAATAAAATCAGAAAGCCATGCGGGCAGATGAATTTGAATCAGATCAGTCTGCCTCACTTTGCGCCCAGGCCCAACTCATGCCACATTTCGTCCACTTTGCGAATCACCGCCTTGTCCATGCTCATGGGTCTGCCCCATTCCCGTTTTGTTTCTGATCCTATTTTCGTTGTCGCGTCTATTCCCATTTTTGACCCTAAGCCTGATTCTGGCGATGCAAAATCAAGATAATCAATCGGCGTATTGGAAATCGTAAATGTATCGCGCGCGGGATCCACCTGCGTGGACATCGCCCAGATCACGTCGTTCCAATTCTTCACATCAATATCGGCATCCACAACAATAATCCATTTCACGTACAAAAATTGTTTTAACACACCCCAAAATCCCATCATGACCCGTTTTGCGTGTCCGGCATATTCCTTCTTCATGGAGATGACAGCCACACGATAGGAGCAAGCCTCCATCGGCAGATGAAAATCCACAATCTCCGGAAAATGCTGCTTTAGCATCGGCAAGAAAACGCGATTGAGCGCAAGCCCAATCACCGCATCCTCCCGCGGAGGACGCCCTGTCATCGTGGTGAGATAAATCGGATTTCTCCGATGTGTAATGCAAGTAATTCGGAAAATCGGAAACGGCTCAACCGAATTATAAAATCCGGTGTGATCGCCATGCGGCCCTTCATCGGCCATTTCTCCAGGATGAATCTCCCCTTCAATAATAATCTCACTGGTCGCGGGGACTTCAAGATCAACCGTTTTGCAGCGAACCAGATCAATCGGTTTTTTGCGTAACAATCCGGCAAAGTGAAATTCACCAATGGCCTCCGGCACCGGCGTTACCGCGGCAATTGTCATGGCCGGATCACACCCTAACGCAACGGCCACGGGCATCACCTTCCCCGCCTTCATCCACTGACGCCAATGGGAAGCCCCACCGCGATGATGCAGCCATCGCATGATGGTCGTTTTTTTATCTATTTTCTGCATCCGATAGATACCAATATTATATTTCTCACCGGCCTCTTGTGAGGGGGCCTTGGTAATGACCAGTGGCCAAGTAATAAGTGGCGCAATATCTTCCGGCCAGCAGCGTTGAATCGGAAAGCGATCCAGATCAATATCATTTCCTTGCAGCACCACCTCTTGGCAAGGCGCAGTCGAAACGTGCTTGGGAGAAAGGTGCAAAATACGCGCATAAAAAGGAAGGTGCTTCACCGCATCAATAAATCCCTTTGGTGGCTCCGGTCTTTGGAGAAAGGCTAGGAAGGATCCGACCTCAAGAAGTCCGGCCTCATCGGTATCGAGTCCCAATGCGACCCGATCAACGGTTCCATAGAGATTCGCAATGATTGGAATCTCCGATCCTTTGACTTTCTCAAATAAAACGGCGGGGCCGTTTTGTGCGAGTAGGCGATTGAGGATTTCGGTGACTTCAAGATTTGGGTCTACTTCTTTTTTGACCCGAACCAATTTTTTGTTTTTTTCTAAGAACGCGATGAACTCGCGCAGATCGGTGTATGGCATGTGCAAAAATATACTACAACTGTGACAGGAGGTGTCAATGCAACGGCGTCGGTTGTCAGTGACAAATAGAGAGGGTCGGTTTCAGAGTACGTAATCTGCATGGGAGGGCGGTTACCCCTTCTTCGCCGCCCACCAATTGGCACCCACACCGCAATCCACTTTGAGCGGAATAAAAAGCGACGCGGCCGTCTCCATCAACGAAACCACCGCCTCTTGCATCAACGAAATCTCGCCTTCAGGCACTTCAAAAATCAACTCATCATGCACCTGAAGTATCATCTTACTGTGGACGGCGCGCTCCTTCATCCAAACATCAATCAGAACCATTGCCCGTTTGATCACATCCGCAGCCGATCCTTGAATGGGCGTATTGACCGCCAATCGCTCTCCGGCCTCCCTGATATTTTTGTTGCTGCTTTGTAATTCCGGCACGTCACGCCTTCGGCCAAATAAGGTTGTGACATATCCATTTTGTGCAGCCTCTTTCCGTGTTTTTTCGATATACGGTTTTACATGCGCATATTGTGAAAAATAAAGATCAATATAGCGTTTTGCCTCTTTCTGCGAAACGCCCAAATTCGACGCCAGACCAAACGGACTGATCCCATACACAATTCCAAAATTCACCGTCTTGCCCACCCGTCGCATCTCCGAGGTAATCACATCCGGTGCCAAATTAAAAATCTCCGAGGCGGTCTTTAGATGAATATCCTCTCCCGTTTGAAAGGCGTGAATCAATGCGGGATCCTCCGAAAGATGCGCAAGAATCCGAAGCTCAATCTGATTGTAATCCGCCGTCAAAAGCAGCGATCCCTCTTGTGCAATAAACGCCTGACGGATGCGTCGTCCCCATTCCCCCTGAACCGGAATATTCTGAAGATTCGGGTCCGACGAAGAAAGCCGTCCCGTTGCCGTTACCGTTTGATTTAATTGGGTATGCACGCGACTTGTGCGCGAGTCGGCCAATCGGGGCAATACATCCACATAAGTTGATTTTAACTTGCTTCCCTGACGATAGTTTAATATTTCTGCCGGTAATTCGTGCGATACGGAAAGATGGGTTAACACTTCTTCGTCAGTAGAATAGCCAGTCTTGGTTTTTCGAAGCGGCGTTAACCCCATGTCCTCAAAAAGGATTTTCGCCAACTGGCTTGGAGAATTAATGTTAAACGCCTTTCCCGCTAATGCGTAAATCCGTTTTGTTAATTCTTCAAGTGAACGTCCCAAATCGTCTGACATCGCTTTCAATTGCACGATATCCAATTTCAGGCCAGCGGCTTCCATCTGTGCCAAAATCGGAATCAACGGGATTTCAAGATCATAAAAAAGCGAAGAGAGTTTTTTCTCATCCAAAAGGGCAGAAAGTGTTTTCTCCAATTCCAACAGCGCGGCAACCGATTGAAACGAATAATCACGTTGTGTCGGATTTAGCAGATAGGCCGCAATCTGTGTATCAAAAAGCGGCCCCGAAAGATGCACACCCATTTTTTTTAAGATCGGCAAAAGGGATTTGATCTGATGGCCAATCTTGCCAATCGCATTGGATTCTAAAATTTCTTTTAATGACAGGGGAAACGTTTCCGCATTAACCAAAAGTTGAAAGGGCGCGGAGCGTCCGCTGCGGGCTCCATTGCCGGGACAAATGGCAATCCGAATGGATTCTAAATCATCCGCGGTTAAAACACAGATCGCCACTTTGCCTGCGGCTTTGATCTGTTCAATTTTCTCCGGCAAGTCGGATAGATTCAAAGCCGGATCAGGGGGGGGGTGCACCCCCGGGCAGATTGAGTCGCCACGTTGTGGCGCCTGAATGTTCAATCCATGCACTTGTGATAATTCTTTGAGCAAGGATGAGAACTCCAATTCCTTCAACAGTGGAGTCAAGGCCATTTGATCAAAAGGGGAAATCCGATAAGATGAAAGATCAAAGGGAATGGGGCAGTCGGTATCAATGGTTGCGAGCGTCCGGGACAGTCGTGCATTGTCTTGGTCTTTTTCCAACGCGGCTTTTAACTTTGGCTTTGTCACTGCATTGAGATTCGTGAAAAGATTTTCAATCGTTCCAAATTTAACGATTAAATCTTTTGCCGTTTTTTCTCCGACGCCAAAAACCCCTGGAATGTTATCGGCCGTATCGCCCATCAGCCCCATGATCTCGATCATTTTGGAAGGCGTGACGCCAAAGCGTTCCTGTACCGATTCGGGCGTAAAAAATTTTTCTTTGAGGGAATCATACATCCGAATGTTTGGCGAGAGCAGTTGGAGCATGTCTTTATCGCCGCTCACAATCGTGACGGACAGCCCCGCTGCCTCTCCTTTTTTGCAGAGTGTACCGATTAAATCGTCCGCTTCGTACCCCGCTTTGAGAATAGAAAAAAGTCCCAATGCGGAAGTCGCGCGGTAGATATACGGAATTTGAACGGCCAAATCTTCCGGCATTGCGCCGCGGTTTGCCTTATAGGCCGGATAGGCCGTGTGGCGAAATGTGGGGCCTTTGGTGTCGAAGGTGACGGCGAGATAGTCGGGGTGGGCATCCTTAACGAGTTTTAATAGCATTTGGATAAAGCCGTAGATCGCGTTGGTCGGGAGGTGATTGGAATTAGAGAGTGCGCGAATGGCGTAATAGGCCCTGAAGATATAGGCACTGCCGTCAATGATGTAAAAAGATTGCACTGTTATGTTTTTTTCAGGTGCCATAACATGGTGACTTAATCTGTACGGGGATGGCTAACCCCCTTCAGGCGCCACAACGTGGCGACTCAATCCCGGTGGCGGCCGTGCCGCCCTTACCCCCCGAGTTTTTGGACCATCCAGCCGGCCATGAAGAGTCCCATGCCTGCGCCGAAAAAAGAGAATAGAAAATCCATACGGCTATTTTGCGTTACGGAGACGAGCCATGCGACCAAAATCAGCCCCAGCCCAATCGTCTGAATGACTTTGGCAATGTAATAGGAGGTTTTTCCCATGATGACTAACTGCCTCCCACGACGTATGCGCGACACGTGACGCATACAATCACGAATCCGTCTCCGGTTTGAACGGCGTGTGTCGGCTCATCATCGGCGCCGCAATGATCGCAAGGGTGTGGTGCTTTGTAGTCGGCGTCTACTTGTTGTTCTGAATCGTAAGGCATATCATGCTCCTTGATTTTCGCATCGTAGCAAGATTGCAGTACCGAATCAACTTGAGGATGTCTATAATTAATATAAAATAAAGAAGCAGACGCAGTGTAGGCCCTATGCAAATTTCAACTAAAAATAAGGATTGACTCAATAATGAATATAACTCATAAATTTCCATATTAGTCATAATTTTTCTGATATAATATCCACAAGGGTTAAAGGACGGTGGTAATGGAATTTGAATGGGACACTGAAAAAGCACAGAAGAACTATAAAAAGCATGGTGTCCCTTTTGAAGAAGCCGCTACGGTGTTTTATGATGCTTTATCCGCCACTTTTGATGACAATGTCCATTCAATTGGTGAGCACAGGTTAATCACCGTAGGCTTTTCCTCTGTAGGGCGTTTACTTGTGGTCTCCCATACAGAGAGAGGCAAAGCGATACGTATTATAAGTGCGCGACCCGCAACAGCGCGAGAAAGGATAGGACATGAAACCTAAAACACAAAAGATAAGCGACGAATTACGTCCCGAATACGATTTCGACTATTCTAAAGCGATTCGTGGCAAATACCATAAACGGTTATCCGAGGAAGGAGCAAATATTGTTGTCCTTGAACCGGATGTAGCCAAAGCTTTTAGTACTTCAACTGCAGTAAATGAGGCATTGCGGTCACTTCTTGATTTCACTCGCTCAACCCAGCGCCTAACAAGCCACTGACTTCACCTTCAATGAAATTGAGAAAAATTAATAATGACTTACTCTCATTCCCGACTTGAAACCTATCGCCAATGTCCTCAAAAGTTTAAGTTTGCCTATTTGGACGAAGTCCCCTCAACACAAGAAGGGATCGAGGCATTCATGGGGTCTCGAATTCATGAAGCATTGGAAGGGCTCTACAAGGATCTTCGACTTGAAAAACCCATTCCATCATTGGATGCCATTTTAGCTGGATTCGGTCAAGATTGGGAGGCGAAATGGCATGACCAGATTCAAATTACTCGAGAGGAAGTGGGGCCTGCCGAATATTTGAAGATGGGCGAAAAATGCCTCACCGATTATTATCATCGCTATTATCCCTTCAACCAATCGAAAACATTGGGTGTGGAATATCCCATCAAATTTTCACTGGCGCCAGAAGACCGCTATCTGATCCAAGGCGTTGTGGATCGGTTGAGTCAGCCTTCCGACGGGGTTTTGTGGATACACGATTATAAGGCCAAGAGTCATCTGCCGACCCAGCCGGAATTGGACGAAGACCGTCAACTCGCTTTTTATCAGATGGCGGTAAAAACACTTTGGCCCGAAATAAAAGAGGTTGTTTTAGTTTGGCATTATCTGCTCTTTGATATGGAGTTTCATTCTCGTCGGACGGATGCTGATTTATCTGCCCTTCGTGATGAAACGATCGCGTTGATAGACGAGATTGAGGCAGCCGTCGAATTTCCGGTCAAAAAATCAGGTCTTTGCAACTGGTGTGCGTATCGCACGATCTGTCCTTTATTTAAGCATTTATACGAAACGGCGCCGCTGCCTAAAAACGAGTTCTTAAAGGAAGATGGGGTGATGTTGGTCACGCGGTTGGCCTCGCTCAAGTTGGAAGAAGTGCGTGTGAAGGATGCGATTGAGCAGGTGAAGGAGGCGATGGTGGCATACGCGCAACAAAAAAAAGTTGAGATTTTATATGATAAAACCCACAAGGTTCGCGTGCGTGTTTATGAGAATGTGAAGTTTCCGGGGAAGAACGATCCGGGACGGGCGGAGCTTGAGATGTTGGTCAAAAAGAGCGGCGTTTGGGAGGAGGTTGCAACGCTGGATACGTTTGTCCTTTCCAAAAAAATTACGGACGCCCATTGGCCGGATGATGTGATTTCTGGTATTAAAGCAAAGGGGATTCCCGGAAAAACCATCTGGGTAAAAGTGTCGGATCGGTAAGGTGTTTTTTTAGAACTGACCTTGGATTTATTCGTGTACCGCTATTAACGGGGTAACGTGCCCTGCAGGAAAGAGACACCCCCTTCAGACCGACCAACGGGAGGGCTCATTTTGCTCCCCCGCTAGGGGGCCGAATAATTTCTGCCATGAGTGGGATATGGTCGGTATGTCCAGCACCCGGCAGTGTCCAAGCGTTAATGACATCCCAGTCTTTTTCTCGCACGAGGATGTGATCAATGCGTATTCCAAACCAACGGGTCCACTTGGTGTTTCCAAATCCGAATCCAGCGACTTTGTAGGTGTTATCAAAATCAGACCAGAATTCTCGATAAATGCGGCTATCAGATGGCATATTAAAATCACCCGTGACGATCACCGGATGCGGCGTTTCTGTCACCCAATCTTTAGCGACTTTTGATTCAAATTCTCTAACAAAGATCTTATCTTTCATTTCCGGCGGATTCAACCATTGCGCTGATGAAAGGAGTTTTCCGGTTTCTCCGAGACGAAGATGCCAGAGCGAACTTGCAATCATTCGCCATTCATCCATCATGGCCTCAATTCCTTCTCGAGGGGTTTCCAAGTGAAGATTCACCACATAAATAGGGCCTTCATTTGTATTGAGGTGATAACGAACAATAACCCCGCTTCCCCCCATTTTCCAAATTTCTTTTGGATCGCGGACTTCTGTTTTCAGAATAGGGAATCGGCTCAAAAGACAAGTGCTAACAGTATGATTTGTTGCAAGATGCCAATTCAGATCGCGCCATTTCTTTTGGTCTGACTGATCAATAGTACATTCTTGCAGTGCGACAATATCCACGCGAGCGCCTTCAAGCAGCGCTGGAAAATCAGGATCATTTTTTGCCATTCTGCCGATATTATAGGAAAGAACTCGTATTTTATTGGCAGAAAGATTGTTGTTGAATGGAAAACGCAATGGAATGGAAAACTGCATTATTGGGAAAAGAAATAAGATCAACGTGAGAAAAAGAGGAATAAGCAGCCGGCAAGAGAAAATGATCGCCAACACAACCAGAGGGAGAAAGGGGATTCCCCAGATCCAACGTGGGCCAAAAAGTAGGAATGTTCCGAGAGGTGTTCGATCGCCATATGTCCATATAAAAAACAAAAGACCTGAAATAAAAAAGAGATGGAGCCAAACGACCCCAGATAAAAGCGATTTAAATAATGTGGAACGTATTATTGGCATAATTTGTCCAGCTTTAAACATGCGAATTGTCCGCTTTTATCTATAGAGAGATCAAGAGGTGAAAATCGGTAGTGGGTGAATTTCATATAAACGTGTCATTCCCGCAATTTTTAGGCGGGAATCTATGGTTTTATGATAAGAGATTCCTGCCAGAAACACGCAGGAATGACAGATCACTTTTCAAATTCACCCACGACCTAAAAATCAATGGGCTTGTCTGCATGAAAATCTTTCTGTAATATGTCCCGACTATGAATAAAGATCACCTCTTGTTTGAAAAGTTAGAAAGCGTGACCCAGAAATATGTCACGCTCACCGATCAACTTTCTGACCCCGCCATACATGGCAATCCCTCAGAACTGATTCGCATTGGAAAAGAGCGGGCACAGTTAGAAGACATTGTTGAGGCTTACGATCGTTACAAAGCCCTGACCCAGCAAATTGACGATTGCGACCAAATGCGAAAAGAAGAAGGGGGAGACCCTGAACTCAAAGAGATGGCGCAAGCCGAGTGGGTGTCGTTTCAATCTCAACAAGAACGACAAGAGGAGGCTCTAAAATTACTGCTGATTCCCAAAGGGGCTTATGATGATCGAAACATCTTTCTTGAGATTCGCGCGGGGACTGGCGGAAACGAGGCCGCGCTCTTTGTCGCGGACATGCTGCGGATGTACATGAAATTTTCCGAGCGGCGTGGCTTTCGCGTTGAGGTCATGACATCGAGTGAAATTGGAATTGGCGGATTAAAAGAGGTGATTGTGGGTATCTCTGGAAAAGGAGTGTATCGCACATTGCAATACGAAAGCGGCGTTCATCGGGTGCAACGTGTGCCGGAAACCGAAGCCTCCGGACGCATTCATACTTCAACCATTACCGTTGCGGTCATTCCGGAGGCCGAAGAGGTGGACGTTCAAATTGATCAAAAAGATTTGCGGATTGATACATTTTGTTCCTCTGGCGCCGGCGGTCAAAGCGTCAATACCACTTACTCCGCCGTTCGTATTGTGCATATTCCATCGGGACTGGTGGTTTCGTGTCAGGACGAACGCTCCCAATTAAAAAACCGCAATAAGGCCATGCGCGTGCTGCGTTCCCGTTTGATGGAATTAGAGATTCAAAAGCAGGCAGACGTCATTTCTCAAAACAGAAAATCCCAAGTGGGAACAGGAGAGCGTAGCGAGAAAATTCGGACGTATAATTTTAAGGAAAATCGGATCACCGATCATCGTTTGAACATTTCGATCTATCAACTTCCCGCCATTTTGGAAGGCGGCGAAGGATTGGACAGTTTGATGACATCGCTTTTGTCGTGGGATGAAAGAAGAAAGATTGAAAATGCCAATTAGCACCTTGCCCGTGCCGCAGGTGCCGATTCTTCACGATTCCTCTTCCGCAGCGGACGCTCCGCTAGAATGGCTTTCGTTTGGAGAAGCACGCTTAAAGACCGCTGGCATTAAAGATGCCCGCCGCGAGGCGGAGGCGCTTCTTCTCGCACTCCTTTCGCTCAATCGTATTGATCTTTATTTGGGTCAAGCGCGGCCTCTTTCAGAAGATGCGCGGGCGATTTTTATCGCTTGGCTAGAAAGAAGAAGTCGTCATGAACCGCTTCAATATATTACCGGCGAAGTCGAATTTTGCGAATTGCATTTTGGCGTTGCCCCCGGCGTTTTTATTCCGCGGCCTGAAACCGAGCTGATTGTCGAAGCCGCATCGGCCTTGCGTCCGAAAACAATTTTAGATATTTGCACCGGCACCGGCGCGCTGGCCATTACATTGGCAAAACGATTTCCAAACGCGGCGGGCACCGCAATTGATCTCTCGCCCTTGGCCATCGAGACCGCGCGCATCAATCAAAAACGTCATGAGACAAATGTTCGTTTTTTAGAGGGAGACTTGTTTTCTCCGCTCCCTTCCTCGCTTGAGGGGGAGGGCCGGGGAGAGGGCAATTGTTACGATCTGATTGTTTGTAATCCGCCTTATATTGCCGAGGAAGATGCCGATCAAATGGATCCAGAAGTGTTGGAATACGAACCGCCGCTTGCCCTTTTCTCGCCTGATGATGGTCTGGCTCATATCAAAAAGGTTTTGACCGATGCCCCCCAGTTTCTCGCGCATGGTGGAACATTGATGTTGGAAATTGGGAAAGGGCAATCAAACATACTGCTTGATTTTATTCAAAAGTATACAAAATTTTCTGTTCAGATCATTCAAGATTGTTCTGCAATTGATCGCATATTGGTCTGTTCGCAGGGGGCGTTGCCTCATGGATAAAATCATCATTTCAGGCGGTGTGCCACTTTGTGGCGAGATCCAAATCAGCGGCGCAAAAAATGCCGCGCTACCCATTTTGGCCGCGACACTTCTTTCTGATCAACCCCATGCGATTGCTCGCATTCCCCATGTGGTGGATCTCATCACGATGAAAAGATTGTTATCGGCAATGGGGGCGACGATTGAAGAGCGTGACGGGGTGTGCGCCATTGAAATCAAACAAATTACAAACGCGGAAGCAAGATATGAATGGGTGAAGACCATGCGCGCTTCTGTGTTGGTGTTAGGCCCGCTCCTCGCGCGATGTGGAGAGGCCAGCGTCTCGCTGCCGGGGGGCTGTGCCATCGGGGCGCGACCGATCAATCTGCATTTGGACGCGCTTAGGCAGATGGGGGCGGAAATCACAGTCGAGCATGGCATGGTTCATGCGAAGGCCAAAAAATTAAAGGGGGCGAAAATAAACTTTGATAAAGTCACCGTTACCGGCACGGAAAATATTATGATGGCGGCGACCCTTGCGGAAGGAACCACCACACTGACGAACGCAGCGTGTGAGCCGGAGATTACTGATCTGGCGTTATTTCTCAATCGTTGCGGCGCGCAAATTTCTGGGTTTGGCACATCCGAGATTGTCATTGCCGGGGTTGGCGGAACGTCCGCTGCGGATTGTCTTTCTGGCGCGTCTTATTCTATTATGCCCGATCGCATTGAAGCTGCGACTTTTATGGTCGCCGCAGCGATTACTGATGGAGATCTGACATTACGCGAATGTGATCCTGATCATTTGCTCAATGTGATGCGGCCACTGAAAAAGACGGGAGTCAAAGTGAGTAATGGCAAGGATTGGGTGCGCACTTCTGGCAAAGCCATTCACGCAGTGGATATCACGACCGAGCCGTATCCGGGATTCCCAACCGATATGCAGGCGCAGTGGATGGCGTTGATGTCGGTTTCAAACGGTTTATCGAAAATGACCGAGGCTATTTTTGAATCGCGATTTGGTCATGTTGCGGAACTGCGACGGATGGGGGCGAAGATTTATATCGAAGGGGCAAACGCCATTATCGAAGGGGTGCCGCAGCTTTCGGGCGCGCCCGTGATGGCCTGCGATCTTCGCGCATCGAGCTGTTTAATCTTGGCTGGATTGGCGGCTTCTGGGCAAACGGAGGTCTCGCGCGTGTATCATCTGGATCGCGGGTATGAGCGAATCGAGGAGAAGTTATCCAACGTGGGTGCGAATATTTTGCGTGTAAAAGGATAGTGGCTACGGCCACTCCGAGGACGACTGCTATCGCAGGCTATCCCCGCTCTCGTTGGCCGCGGTGCATTGCGATATGATTACACAAAATAAATTGTTTTCGAAAACAATATAGCCGTTGAAAATAAAGATTCCAATGATGTCTTCCAAAAAAAATCATCGTGTTTGCACAATCGCCTTGTCAAAGGGAAAGTTATTGCCACCATCGCTCGCGTTTTTAAGACGGCTCAAGGTGAATCTTCCTGAATCGTTCGCAACCGATCGCAGATTGATTTTTGACATTCCAGCGGAAGGGGCCAATCCGCCGATAAAAATTATTCTCGCGAGAGCCACAGATGTTCCGACTTATGTGGAACAGGGTGCCGCCGATATTGGCATTGTTGGAAGCGATTTGCTATCCGAGCAAATGCGGAATGTTTATGAGCGGGTGGATTTAAATTTTGGCCATTGCCGTCTGGTCTTGGCGGAACCGAAAGAGAAGAAGGTGGCCAAACGGCTAAAGATTCGGATCGCGACTAAATATCCGAATATGACGGAGCGATATTTTGCGGACAAGGGCGTGCCGATTGAAATCATAAAACTCTATGGTTCCATCGAGATTGCGCCGCTGGTGGGGCTGGTGGATCAGATTGTTGATCTTTCGGAAACTGGTGCGACGCTGAAGGCGCAGGGGCTTGAAATTGTAGACACCCTCGCGCATTGCAGCGCGCGAATGATTGTGAATCGGGCCTCGTTCAAATTGGAGTACCCGATGATCTTCAATCTACTTGAGGCGATTCAGCGAGCGATTTGATGAAACAACTTTCAACAAGCGATCCAAAATTTCATCAGGCGTTTCAAAAGATTTTAAACCGGCTTCCTGTTTCGGACGATGCGGTTTCGGAAACCGCCCTGACCATTTTAAGGGCAGTGCGAAAAGAGGGAGATCGCGCGGTCATTCGCTATACCAAAAAATGGGATCATCTGGAGATCACGGCAAAGACGATGCGCGTGACAGAAAATGAGATTCAAGCAGCCTATCGCATCGTTCCGGCTGATGTCGTAAAAAGTTTGAAATATGCCGCCCAGCGGATTTTTGCGTTTCATCGGCGGCAAAAAATTTCCGGGTGGACGATTTCAAAAGAGGGCATTTCCCTCACGCAGCGTGTGCATCCAATTGAGCGTGTGGGACTTTATGTGCCCGGGGGAAAGGCGGCGTATCCTTCGTCAGTCTTGATGAATGCGATTCCAGCCAAAGTCGCGGGATGTTCGGAGATTCGCATGTGCACGCCCACGCAAGGCGGCATTGTGAATCCGGCCACGTTGGTTGCGGCGGACATTGTCGGCGTTTCTGAAATCTACAAAATCGGCGGTGTGCAAGCCATTGGCGCATTGGCATACGGTACCCAGACGATTCCCAAGGTGGACAAAATTGTCGGGCCGGGAAATCAATATGTGGCTGCGGCAAAGCGATTGGTCTTCGGCCAAGTGGATATTGATATGATTGCCGGGCCGTCGGAATTGGTCATTGTGGCGGATGAGGCGGCCACGGTTTCTTATCTCGCCTCGGATCTTCTTTCTCAAGCAGAACATGACGAAGAGGCGGTTGTTATTTTGCTGACGTATTCTGAGACGCTTGTCAAGAATCTCATGCCGGAGATGAAACGCCAGCAGGAGGATCTTCCTCGAAAAAAAATTATTGCCGCGTCGTTAAAGAAGCATGGTCTGATTATCATTACGCGGGATATTGCCGAGGCAACGGCATTGGCCAACGAGATTGCCCCGGAGCATCTTTCGCTTTTTGTGAAGAATCCGCGTCGTCATTTGAATCAGATTATCAATGCCAGTTCTGTCTTTTTAGGGGAAGACACCCCGCAATCGTTGGGGGATTATATTGCGGGGCCCAATCATGTCTTGCCGACGGGTGGCACGGCGCGGTTTTTCTCACCGTTATCGGTTGACGATTTTATCCGAAAAAGTAGTGTCACCGAGTACAGCAAGGTCGCGCTCAAAAAGAGTGGGCATCATCTGATTCGCATTGCCGAAATGGAAGGGCTGACCGCGCACGCAAATATGGTCACAATACGAACGGGGAACAAGCGTTCTTCTGAATAATGGTGTCGGGCTCTTCGCGTAAGCGTCTTTTTGTTCAGCCACCATTTATGCTACTCTATGGTTGAGTGAATAAAATTCAGAGGCAAAATGCAGCCAAATACTTTTATGATCTGAGCAAGATCGTCATAACAATTGCCGTAATTACGAACTCCTTCTCCGAGGAATTTGATCCGGCAAATTTCTGGTTAGGGGCTGTGGCTGTGATGGCTTTGTATTTCGTGGGTTTTTATCTTGATGGAAAAGGAGAGTGAAATGAAACATCTCACCTTGTTTTATCTGTTGCTGATTCTTGGATGCGTCGCAGGGGTCTTGGGTCACTATCTATGGGATAGGCGCCATAAACACCTTTCTAAATCGGAGTAACGCTCCTGACTAGGATAAGGTGAAAAGAAGAATCATGCGTCGCGCAAAAATCGAGAGAAACACAAAAGAAACACAAATTACAGCCAATCTGAATTTAGACGGCGGGGGCGAATATAAAATTGACACGCCGTTTCCGTTTTTAAGCCACATGCTTTCTGGCTTCACCAAGCACGCTCTTTTTGATCTCACCCTTGAAGCCAAAGGGGATACGGAGATTGACGATCATCATACCATTGAAGATATTGGGATTGTCTTGGGAGAGGCGATTGGTAAGGCGTTGGGGAAGAAAGAAAAGGTGAATCGGTTTGGGTATGCGACGATTCCGCTTGATGAAGCGTTAGCGCAGGTGACGGTTGATCTTTCAGGGCGTCCGTATCTTGTCTATAATGTGAAGTTGCCTCAACGCAAAATAAAGGATTTTGATACGCAGATGGTGGGGCATTTTTTCCGTTCGCTTTCGGATCGCAGTTTGATGACATTGCATATCAATTTGCTCTATGGCAAAGACCCGCACCATATTTTAGAGGCGATTTTTAAGGCGTTTGGTCGTGCATTGCATCAAGCCAGCCGAATCAATCCGCAGTTAAAAGGGGTTGCCTCCACCAAGGGAACTTTTTAGTCGTTCCGCTAATAATAAAGCAGGCTCTTCAGCGAATAAGTGCGCTCCGGTTCATTCGTCGGAAACACATCAACCGTAATGACCCAAACCGAAGGGTTCTCTTGACTGCGAACAATTGTCCACTTGCGCGTCATTCCTGATTCTACGATTTGCTCCTCTTTATTTTGATTCACCGGACGAGAACGACGTAACGACTCCATTTTTTCTTGCGCCAATTGCACCGTCAACGTGGCCTTACGGCTTTTCCCAAGTAGTTGGTGTCCTGACCCAAAAAGGCTGATCATCGAAATAAGCCCAATGGATAAAATCATCACCGCAATCATCACCTCTAATAAAGAATACCCTTTCATTACTTTATCTTCACACGTCCTGTCACATTCACAGTAATTTCAACGCTTTCATCTCGAGAGTTCTTTAAAAAAATTGTTCTTGTCGGTGGTTTTATTGTTCCATTGGGTTGAAAAATGATACCTCTTTCAAGTTGTTTTGTTGGATCAAAAGCAACATGGTTCGGAAGATTATTTCTGATCCCCAGCGCATTGTACGCCATCTCCTCAGGCAAAAAATCAATGGTTGTATCTTTCCCATCGGCAATCGCCCTTTGCCGAGCCAATCGCAACTGACCCACCAGATGGCGACTCGATTCCCTCAATTGGCGATGCGGCGCCTGCGCTGTAAAATCAGTGACCGCAAGCCCACTAATAATTGCGACAATCGCCAATGCGACACAAATCTCAATCAGCGTGATTCCTGATTTGGAGTGGGTCATTCGAGTTTATACGCTTTGATTTTGGTCAACAACGTCTTGTAACTGACCTGTAATTTTTCCGCCGCCCTTGATTTATTGCCACTGCATTCGGACAAAACCTGTCTGATGATCCGTGACTCCACTTGCACGATTGCCGCGCGACTGGCCTCTTGCAATCCCCCTGATATTGAAATGGGGTCTTCATGAATGGGCATTGCAGTCAGTCCCAAATCTTGCGGCTGCAACATCTCCTCTTCCGATAAAATAATTGCGCGTTCAATACAATTTTGAAGCTCACGGATATTTCCGGTAAAAGGATGTGCATTTAATTGCCGCATCGCCGCATCGGAAATCCCATGGACATTCTTTTTAAGCGTCTTCCCGATCTTCGTAATAAAATGATCCACTAATGCAGGCAAATCCTCTCGTCGTTCTCGAAGCGGTGGAATCAGAATTGAAAACACGGCAAGACGATGGTACAAGTCCTCGCGAAACGTTTTTTGGGCAACACGATCGAGCAAGTCCTGATTGGTGGCCGCAATCAGTCGCACATCAATCTTCACATTGGTTGTACCCCCAACGCGCATCACCTCCCCTTCTTCAAGCACGCGAAGCAGTTTGGCCTGAAGTGTAAGTTCCATATCGCCAATTTCATCCAAAAAGAGTGTTCCTTTGTCGGCCAATTCAAAACGCCCGATCTTGCGAGAGACAGCACCGGTAAACGCCCCGCGTTCATGCCCAAAAAGCTCGCTTTCCAGAAGGTCTTTCGGAATGGCCGCACAGTTAATCGAAACCAACAGCTTGTCACGACGCGGAGAAAGTAAATGCAGCGCGCGGGCAAAGATGTCCTTGCCTGTGCCCGACTCTCCCAAAAGCAAAACGGTTGTTTTCCCTTCCGCCACTTTTCGCATCTTCTCCGTCGCATTGAATATCGCCTGCGATTTTCCGATAATTTTAGGAAACCCGATCTGACTCGTGAGGCTTTCTTTTAAGATAAGATTTTCAGTGAGGAGCCTTTTTTTCTCCAATCCCTTATTGATCTGAAGAATCAAATGATCCGGATCAAACGGTTTGGTAATAAAGTCGGCCGCGCCTTCTTTTATCGCGAGGACGGCCGTTTCAATACTGCCATAGGCCGTCATCAAAACAACCGGAATGTCCGTCGAATATTCCCTTACCGCATGCAAAACATCCATGCCGGTTTTTTTAGGCAGCTTCAAGTCGGTTACGACCAAGTCCATCCCGCCTTCTTTAATCTTTGCAATGCCTTCCGCGCCGTCTCTTGCGAGCACAACGTGAAACCCCGCTTTCTCCAACGCGAGCGTCAGCATCTTCGCCAAACTTTCCAAATCTTCAATCAGTAAAATCGTTTCCATCGTATTCTGACTTTATCTCGTGTCTGAACGAAAAGACTACTCCTCTGTCATTTCGAACAGAGTGAGAAATCTCAAGGGCTCGACAATATCAAGGTAACAGATTTCTCCCTTTGGTCGAAATGACAAAAATTGAAGTTTCCGATCAGACACTATCTATTCACTAGGATTGTGGAAGGGTGATTATAAAAGTTGTCCCCTTTTCTTTTGTGCTTTCCATCGAGACCGTTCCATTGTGCGCTAGGATAATTTTTTGTACAAGGGCCAATCCCAACCCGCTTCCTTTTTCTTTGGTCGTAAAAAAAGGAAGAAAGATTTTTTCTTGTTGATCCATGGGAATTCCTCTTCCGGTATTGCTCACCTTGATTTCAAGAAAACGATCTGTGCGATATCCCGCGGTCACTGTCAGTATCCGGCTGTCTATTTCCTCTTCCGATGTCATGGCTTCAATGCCATTTCGAATCAGGTTTGATAAGGCCTGTTTCATTAAGGTTGGATCCATATTGGCGTTGCAGACTTCAAGTACTGTTACAAATTCTATACGGAGATTCTTGTCCAGATCGTGCCCAAAGGCGTCGAGCAGTTCTTCAATCAGCGGCGTGATGGGTGTATCGGTTAATGTTAAAAATAGATTTTTCCCGTAGGAAAGCAAATCGGTGATCAACTGCTCCATGGTGGATAGTTCTCGTATAATGGCCGCGGTCATGGCCGCGCCGCTCTGTGTGGGTTGAAACTCTTTTGAGAGCATACTGGCAAAGCCTAAAATCGTTCCCATATAGTTTCTGAATTCGTGTGCGATAAATGCCGACATCTCTCCCATCAACACCAGCCGTTTTTTCATCTCCAGCTGCTCTTGTAATATCTTCATTTCGGTCAGATAGGCTTGCGTCCCCTCATTGATTTTTGTCAGTGCCCGCTCTTTTTGTTTTAATTCATGAATGACATCTTGAAAGGTATTGACCAGCAGACCCCCTTCTTGAGGTTCCGGGCGTTTCTCTTCCTGAACCCGTGAAAATAAAAAACGGATGAGGGTCGCCGCGATCAGCCCCGCGCCGCCCCAGAAAACAACTTTAATCAAGAGAAATGCTTCGGCCTCCGCGTTTAGTCTGCCGGGTTCGGAGCGAAGAGATTGATAAAGATAAAACAAAACCAGAAGAGAAAAGGCACTGATGAGAAAGAGGACAAAGATAAAGCGAAGCCGCTTCATAAGGCACCCATAATCCTTAGGAATATCCTCGAGCGTATAAGAAGTATGCATTAATCATATCGTTTCCCCAGAAAAGCGCAATCAGTGCACCCAACACAAGAAAGGGGCCAAACGGAATGACATCCGTTCGGCTTTTTACACGCGTTGCAATCAGGAGAAGTCCAATCACCGATCCTAGTATGGAAGCGGCAAACGTCGTGAATAGCACCGCTTTCCATCCTAAGAGTGCCCCAATCATCGCGATCAGTTTGACATCGCCGCCCCCCATCCCTTCTTTTTTCAAAATCAGTAGAGATAAGACGGCAATCAAATAAAAAAGTCCGCCGCCCAATAGCAGTCCAATCAGGCCATTGATAAAGCCGGTAGGAAGCAAAAATGACGCGGCAAGCAGGGCCAGCGGTATTCCAGGCAATGTAATCACATCGGGAATGATTTGATGTTTTAGATCAATAAACGTAATAACCAGTAAGGCGGAAAAGAAGATTGCGTAAATCGGCGTCTCGAATGTCAAGCCAAAATGATTCAAAATCAAGAAATACCCCACGCCATTTAAGGCCTCAACGAGAGGGTATTGCCATGCGATTTTAGATTGGCATGCGCGACAGTGGCCACGAAGAAGAATGAAACTGATGATCGGAATATTGTCGGAAGCAGCGATTTGATTTTTACAAGAAGGGCAGTGTGAACGGGGAAGAACCACCGACAAATTTTCAGGAAGGCGGCAGATACAAACATTCAAGAAGCTGCCAATAAGCAATCCTAAAATAACGAAAATGACAATGATGGTGGTCATAAGACGGCCTGCCTCGATACGCGACGATACGCGCGGAGTCTAGCACGGGGGAAAATCTCCCGCAACTTTGGCACTGACAAGAAATTTTTATTGATTGACAAAGGCATTCATTTTATATCATTATACTCTTTCTTTTGTAAAAAACGAGATGAGGAGCGAGTGTGAACAAGACCATTTCATTTAAGGCCACTGATGTAAAAAGCGAATGGTATCTTGTGGATGCCAAAGGGTTGGTGCTGGGCAGAATGGCTGCAAAGATCGCCGCAATTCTTCGCGGCAAGCATAAACCGACGTTTACCCCGAACCAGGACTTGGGAGATCATGTGGTCGTGATCAATGCAAGTCAGGTTGTCTTAACTGCCGGAAAGGCAGAGAAAAAACAATATTATCGCCACTCTGGATATATCGGCGGATTAAAAGCCGTGTCGGGCTCGAAGATGTTCAAAGAAAATCCAGAGCGGATGGTCACTTACGCGATTACCGGAATGCTTCCAAAAACAAAATTGGGCAATGGGATGGCAAAAAAACTTCGCGTTTGTGCGGGAGAAGAGCATCCCTATGAGGCCCAGAATCCGAAACCGATGCCAAATTTAATGGAGTACGCATAATGGAAAAAAAAACAACACCATTGCGTTATACCGCAACTGGAAGACGTAAACGCTCTATTGCCAGGGTCACCTTAACTGCAGGCACTGGAGCCATTGTCGTTAATGGACTTCCCTCTACTGAATATTTTCCGCGTCCGGTATGGCTGTTGGTTCTTGCACAGCCGTTTGAGGTCAGTGAGACCGTTGGGCAATATAATGTGAGTGTAAATGTCTGTGGCGGAGGACTCTCTGGACAGGCTGGCGCAACACGGCATGGCATCTCAAGGGCGTTGCTTTCCATTGTTCCCCATCTCAGACCGAATTTGAAAAAAGAAGGACTTTTGACACGCGATCCGCGTGAAAAAGAACGAAAGAAGTTTGGACAGAAGGGGGCACGTAAACGCTTCCAATACTCCAAGCGGTAAAAATGTCCTAACAAATTGTCGGATGACAACGGGGGAGGCCGCTTTTACGAAAGAGGTCTCCCCCTTTTTTTGTGCCCCCCAGCGGGGGGAGGCGAGACGACTGCTCCGCAGTCTATCCTTGCTTTTGTTGGTCGCAAAAAGGGGTAACGACGTTTGCGGATTCTTAAGCCCCAACTGGGTTGGTATATCCGGGAGTGGACAGTATCATTTCCGTTTCTTTTCCCCTCTCCCCTTTGTGGGAGAGGGTTGGGGTGAGGGGAAAATAGATGTCAGCGAAAAAAATAAAAGCAGCCATTGCCGGTGCGACGGGATATACCGGAGCCGAACTGATTCGACTCTTGGTTCATCATCCAAAGGTACAAATTACTTGTGTCACATCTGATCAGTCAGCCGGGAAGCCACTTTCCTCTCGTCTCCCGTCACTTAAAGGGGTTTGCGATCTGACACTTGATGCATTCGATCCTGATTTATTGGCCGAAAAGTCCGATTTTATTTTTTCAGCATTATCTCACACAAAAGCAATGACCCCGGTTAAACAATGGGTGAATGAAGGGAAAAAGGTTATTGATCTTTCTGCCGATTACCGCTTGCAATCCGTCGAAATTTATGAAAAATTTTACAATGAGAAGCATCATGAACCGGAAATACTCAAAGAAGCCGTTTATGGACTCTCTGAACGCTATCGAGATAAAATCCAAAAAGGGTCGTTAATCGCAAATCCAGGATGCTACCCAACTGGCGCGCTGCTTCCACTTTATCCGTTTCTGAAATCGGGGATCGTGGACACAACGCGTGATGTCATTATTGATGCCAAATCGGGGACATCCGGCGCGGGACGCGCACCCACCGACAAAACGCATTTCCCAGAGGTAAATGAAGGATTGGTTGCTTACAATATCGGAACACACCGACACGTTCCTGAAATTGAGCAAGAAATTAAGGCGTTTGATGCAAGCATTATTTTCACCCCCTATCTCCTTCCGGTTTCTCGTGGAATACTGACAACGATTTATCTTCCCCTGAAAGAGGCGTTGTCACAGGCGCAACTGGAGCAAATTCTTCTTGATGCATACCACCACGAATATTTTATCCGTTTGGTGGATCGTCCACCAAACATCAAAGATGTAAAAGGATCTAATTTTTGTGATATTGCCGTCTTCGGAACCCGCAGCGGACGTTCCGCACATGGTGGTCGGATGGCGATCTTGATTTCTGCAATTGATAATCTTGTAAAAGGCGCATCGGGACAGGCGATTCAAAATATGAATATCATGATGGGATGGAATGAACAGGAGGGGCTGACGGCACCTCCTGTTTTTCCGTAGGGCAGATATGATGATTCAAAATATTAAAGGGGGCATTACTGCCGTTGCTGGATTTTCGGCCGCGGGTATTTCATCCGGCATTAAAAAAAATGGCCGACCTGATCTCGCGCTGATCCTTTCGGAAAAACCGTGTATGGCCGCGGCAGTCTTTACCAAAAACCAATGTCCCGCCTCATCTATTACTTTTAATAAGAGTCTCCTTCGTTCAAAAAAAGGTCAGGCGATTATTGTGAATAGTGGTAACGCAAACGCGGCCACTGGTGTGCAAGGCATGTGTGACACAAAGCGCATGGTGGCGAGTGCGGCAAAGCAGTTAGGCATCTCGCAGCGGTTGGTCTATGTGGCATCCACGGGTGTGATTGGAGAACCACTGCCAATCGAAAAGATAGAACAGGCCATGCCGCTTCTCTCCAAAGCACTTTCTAATCAGGGAGGACAATTGGCCGCGGAAGCGATTATGACAACCGATACCTTTGTGAAGGAGGTGGCGGCTGTTGGAAAGGTCGGAAGAAAAGAAGTGCGTATCGGTGGCATCGCAAAAGGCTCCGGCATGATCCATCCCAATATGGCCACAATGCTCGCTTTCTTAACCACCGATGTCACGATTTTACCTGATCTTTTGCAGGCGGCGTTGCGAGAAGTGACAGATCGAACATTTAATTGTACGACGGTAGACGGCGAAACCAGTACGAACGATTTGGTCATTCTTTTGGCAAACGGACAGGGGAAAGCCGATCTTATTTCCAAAAGGGGAGAGGCCTTCAGACAATTTGTTTCTATTTTGTATGAAGTTTGTAAGCAGTTGTCCAAAATGATTGTTCTCGATGGCGAGGGGGCAACCAAATTTATTACCGTGGATGTGGTGGGGGCAAAGAGTAATCGGGCGGCAAGAGAGATTGCCTTCTCTATTGCAAAATCGAGTTTGGTGAAAACCGCTTTCTTTGGCCAAGACGCGAACTGGGGACGCATTGTTGCCGCGATTGGCAATACCCCATCGAAAATTAATCTTTCAAAATTAGATATTACATTTGGGGCAATCCGCCTGATCCGAAATGGGGTCTATCAGGGAAAAGTCGTTGAGGCGCGGGTCTCTGAATATCTCAAGAAAAAAGAGGTCTCGCTTTCGGTTGACTTAAAGTCGGGGTCTGGACGCTCTACGGTTTGGACATCGGACTTAAGTTACGACTATGTCAAGATCAACGCGGCCTATCGCAGTTAGAGACGACTGTCTTTCCATTGTTTGAGCATTTCACGAAATGCCAACGCCGTGTTTGTCGAAGCAGGAAGTCCGGCTTGGTTTACTTCATTTACACCATGACATCCATTGCAAACACGAATCTCGCCTGGCTGAAATGTAATCCAATAGCGCTCTCGTACAATCGGTTTGCCAGCAGGATCAACAGATTGCCATACCATCGCACGCCGCGTCGGCACATAAATCGCGGCCGATCCATCTGAAAAAATTGGGACACTACCAGCAGGCCCAGGAGTCTTGTTTGTATAGAGAGGCTGGTTTCCCCTGACCGCGTCTGGATCATGTAACGCCTGCGCAATAACGCGACGCCCCGGTTTCGGTGGGGCAGTTGTGCTGTTTCCACGCCAACTGCGAATTTGATCGGCCTGAAAAAATTGCATATGCGAAATGTCATAGACCTTGCCAGTGGTTCCGACTGTCGAGGTGCCGACTGTTGAGGTGCCATCTGTTGAGGTGCCATTGGGTGCCTTCAGATTAAACGGCTGTTGCCGATCGGCGTCATCGCGGCTTGTGGCGTTACGGACAACAATTACAGCAAGATTTTTTTCGCGTAAGTCATTGAGAAAATCTGCCGTGTCAACCCCTTCGAGTTGAAAGGCATTCTTTTCTGGGTCGTCCAGTGCAAATCCAGTTACAGGAGGTTTCTCCCTTGCTACGACCTCAACCGGTGATAATTCCCAAAACGGCCCGTTATAATAAACATGGATGTCAGGATCATACCAATCCACATTTTTGATGATGCCATCGGTGAGCATCTTGTCCGCTGTAAAGAAAGACGCTCCGGTTTTTTTGAGGATTGTTTTCAATCGAAAGTCATAGGGCGTGGACGGCCGATCGGCTGTACAAATATTTCCATCATCCCCTTTATAATCTGTATGAGACGCAATGAGTGTTCCGTCTGATAGCGGTAATGGATTCCGATAATGTCCTGAATGGTCTGCAGCGCTTTGATCATAGCCAAATGTTGAGCGCGGGGTTAAATACTCCAGCTTTATTTTAGAGGCATTCTTTGAAGGCGGCGCATCAAAGGCAATCAATTGACCTGACGAATAGGTTTCAAATTCTGGCGCGTCTACGCCAATATAACGACCGGACATTTTTGGATCCTCTCGAATCTGAAAAAGATTAAGAATTAGATTAGGGTTCTCACGGCTAGGATTATCAAACTCTTTCACATCATTGTCGTCCGTGACACTGCGGAAGAAAAAAGCAATCAGTTCGTGTCGCCCAATATGGTTTAATGTTTCTTCGCCAGTGCCATCTTGGTTTAATTGCCAAGGAAAGAAATGATTAAAACTATGCGTGCCCTCGTTTTGCCCCGTGCCCCATGGCTCTGGGAACTGTTCGGCAATTGATTGCGTCGGCGTGGAAGAGGCTTCCTCTCCAGTAAAATTAAACGCATTAAATGTCGCTTGTCTTTTTGCCTGCTGGTCTTGCTGTAGATGATCCCAACGGGTGAATACAATACGGCCAAAACTATCCACAATGGGCGTAAACGAACCGGACGGTGCATGTTCGAGCAGTATCAGATTTTCGCCATTGGGTGTAATCCGCCACAAGCCGGTTGGCGTTGCAAGAGATTCGTACTCGTCATGCTGTGGATAAAGATGCAAAGCACCATTTCGTGGGCGATCCGATACAAAAATAATATCTCCATTGGAGGCGTATGTCGGCTGAATGTTGTTAAACGGTGCCGGCGGTTGGTTGGGCAGCTTTGTAATATTGATAGTTTCTCCTTTTAAGAAACCGGTGACTTCGTAGAGTTGCCAATGGGGCGCAGCGAGAAGTTCAGGGGACTCATACTGCTTAGTGGGTGCACCAATCACCATCGAGAAAATGGCCTTTGTGCCGTTCCAGTGCACTGCTGGATCACGTACCGCAATGGAGTCTTTTCCCTGAAAACCGCTGGGTGTTCCAAAACCCGCCTCCCTTGTAAGATTGCGCAGTGTCCCATTGGTGTAGCGGATATAGAGATCCCCGCCTCGCCCGACATCTGAAAGGGTCGCTTCATGATTGCCAAATGTTCCGACAATCGTCGCGAAGTCTTCTATCACTGGAAATTGTGTTACAAACAAAATGGGATTTTGTAATGTGACGGCTGCGTTTGTTTGTAATACGGGGTTTTTCTTATCGCATGATTGTTGTTGTAGTATAATAGTCGGCAGCTCACTCGTGTTCTTTTTTGTTGAACAGGGGGTCAGTAGAAGCATAATTGGAATGAATAATAACCAACGCTTTTTCATATCATAACTCCTTTTTGTTCTATCGTCCATGACACTTTTTATATTTTAAGCCGCTGCCGCAAGGACACACATCGTTTCTCCCGATCTTCGGTTCATCCTTGTGCTTAACGATAGGCGTTGCTTTTTCCGGTTCGCCTCTGGTCAGGCGTAAAACAGGCGTCCTTCTTGGCGCGAGTTCTACCTTTTCGGGTAGGGCCTTTTGCTTGACGCTATTGCTGTCTGCCTCCTGCTGCACAATCTGCACGCGGAAGAGTTGCTCAACTGTTCCCGTGTTAATCCGATCCACCATGGCCGTAAACAGGTCGAACCCTTCCCGTTTATATTCTGAAAGCGGTTCTTTTTGTCCATAACCTCGCAAACCGATTCCTTCTTTCAAAAGATCCATGCCCAATAAGTGATCTTTCCATTGTGTATCAATCATCCTTAAAAAGAGCTGTTTCTCCAGATGATGAAATGTTTCCTCCCCGCAGGTCTCTTCTTTCTGATGATAGACGGCTAGCACCTCCGATAAAATATGATCCTTTAAGATGTCCTGATCATCAAACGCTAAAAGCGTTTCTTTTGAAAAGGAGTGGTTAAACCGATTTGAAACAGAGATGGCCAAATTCTCAAAATCCCATGCTTCAATATAGGCCTCCTTCGGACAATGCTCTTCCACGGCGACTTCCACCATTTCATGAATCGTTTCTTGTGTCTCTTCCAATTGCGCGTCGGCAAAAGCCTGATTACGAAGACTGTAGATGATCGTTCTTTGTTTGTTCATCACATCGTCGTATTCCAAAAGATGTTTGCGAATATCAAAGTTATGTCCCTCGACCCTTTTTTGCGCATTCTCAATTGCACGCGTGACCATCTTATGTTCAATGGGAACCCCTTCTTCCATCCCCATTTTTTCCATAACTTTTGCGATTCGGTCGGATCCAAATATCCTTAAGAGATCATCTTCCATGGAAAGATAAAATCGGGAGGAGCCGGGATCTCCCTGCCGGCCAGCGCGGCCGCGAAGCTGATTGTCAATACGACGGGACTCGTGTCGTTCCGTTCCAATAATACGAAGGCCCCCCAGCGCGATAACGCGTTGCTTTTCTTCTATGCATTCTTTGTTGATTCTTTCTTTTGCGGAGGCCAAATCGGCAGGCTCGGCATCGGGGTGGTTTTCGGTATAATTTTTATATAAGAAATCGGGATTGCCACCCAATAAAATATCGGTACCGCGCCCTGCCATATTGGTTGCGATGGTGATGGCACCAAATTGTCCCGCCTGTGCGATAATCTCGGCCTCTTTTTCATGATATTTTGCATTCAGGACCGTATGTTTAATGCCGTGTCGCTTTAATAACGACGAGAGATATTCTGATTTTTCAATTGAGATGGTTCCAACCAGCGTCGGATGTCCAACCCCATGCAGTTCAACAATCTCCTCGACAATGGCATTATACTTTTCTTTTTGTGTGCGAAAAATCAAATCAGAGTCGTCCTGTCGAATCATCGTTCGGTTGGGTGGAATAACCAAGACCTCCAATTTATAGATTTTGTCGAGTTCGGCTGCTTCGGTGTCGGCGGTGCCGGTCATTCCGGAAAGTTTTTTGTACATTCTGAAATAATTTTGAAACGTGATTGAGGCCAGCGTTTGATTTTCATTCGCGATTTCAACCTGTTCCTTCGCTTCTACCGCCTGATGCAATCCGTCACTCCATCGTCGGCCTTGCATGAGTCGGCCGGTAAATTCATCTATAATAACGACTTCACCGTCTTTGATCATATAATCCACATCACGATGAAAAAGGGTATGTGCTTTCAAAGCGGCAACGGCATGATGGACAATTTCAATGTTGGATAGATCATAGAGATTCTCAATCTGAAGGAGTTTCTCAAGATGGGCGTTGCCAGCCTCGGTAAACGAGGCCGTCTTTGTCTTTTCCTCAATGGTGTAGTCCACCTCTTTTTTTAAGTGCGGGATGAGTGCGTTGACTTTGAGATAAAGATCGGTTGATTCTTCTGCGGGGCCGGAAATAATCAAGGGCGTTCGCGCTTCATCAATGAGGACAGAGTCCACCTCATCTACGATGGCATAATAATGTTCGCGCTGCACAAAATGCGCCGGGTCAAATTTCATATTGTCGCGCAGGTAATCAAATCCGAATTCGTTATTGGTTCCGTAGGTAATATCGGAGTGATAGGCTTCGCGCCGCGCCCGATCCGTTCCATCGTGCTGAATAATACCGACGGAAAGACCGAGGAAGCGATAAATCTCTCCCATCCATTGGGCATCGCGTTTTACCAAATAATCATTGACGGTAATGACATGTACGCCGCGTCCAGCCAGCGCATTGAGGTAGGCAGGCATGGTTCCGACCAGCGTCTTTCCCTCGCCCGTTTTCATTTCCGCGATTTTTCCGATATGAAGCGCGATCCCACCGAGGACCTGTACATCAAAGGGGCGCATTGAAACAACGCGTTTGGACGCCTCTCGCGCGACGGCAAAGACTTCAGGGAGTGATTCCCATAGTCGGTTTGATAATTCGGACTCGTCTGGAGTCCCTTCGGAAAAGCGTTTTTGGAACTCGGCCGTCTTCTCACGCAACTGTGAGTCAGAAAGCTTTGAAATCGTCTCTTCGTAGGCGTTGACCTGATCTACAATCGGCCAAAGACGTTTTACCTCCCGGTCATTTCGACTGGGGAATAGTTTTTTGAAAAAATCAAACATAGTTTCTTATTATAACGAACGCTTCTTTTAGCACAAAAAAAGAAGATTGCATAGACCCGCCTATTTTGACGCGAGGGAAATAGAGATACAAAACTTTTGGAAAACAAAAGACAGGAGAGACTTGATGGACTTAATTGAGAATATACTTTGAGGGGTTCACGGAGTCGCCGTTAATCCGAACTTCATAGTGAAGATGAGGCCCCGTAGAACGGCCGGTGCTTCCAACGTATCCAATCATTTCACCGCGAGCGACCTCTTGCCCAACGATCACGATCTGTTTTTCTAAGTGTCCGTATAGTGTAACCCTTCCGTGTCCGTGATCAATCTTGATCATGCGCCCCAGTGCAGGATCCGCATGGGATTGAATGACGGTGCCAACCGCCGATGCAAGAACAGGCGTTCCTCTTTGACTGGCAATATCCAATCCATTGTGCATTGCGAGCCTTCCAGTAAAAGGGGATATCCGTTTTCCGAAGCCAGAAGTGACCCATCCTTCTTGAATGGGCCAGATGGAGGGGGTGGCCTCCCATTTTGATTTTGCTTCAAAAATAACCTGAATGAGTTCCAGAAGGCTTTTTTCTTCCTCCTTGGCTTGTCTCTTTAAGGAGGCAATCTCTTTTCCAATCGAAGACGTAAAATTCGGAACGACATTTTTAGTCGGCGAGGAAGTCTCTAATGTTGATAAAAGATTGTCTTGTGAAAGCGGTTCTTCCCCTCCGCCTTGGGCAAGTGGAGCAATGTTGACCTTTCGGGGAGGCAGATCGGTCATCACTCGTAACTTTTTATCTAACTCTTCAAGCCGAGCCATCTCCTTCTTTAAATCGTCTACGGATTGTTCAACCGACTGAATTTTTGCCCGATGTCCTTTTGTTTCATGTCGAAGAATGTTCAGCTCTGTGACATCTCCCAATAGGGAAATGGCCTGGGCAAAAAAACCGCTTAAGATTAAAACAACCACGGACAAACCGGCAAGAAGGACGTGGCACGTTTTCTTCTTAATAGAAAAAGTATAGGGTTTTGACGTTGGATCCGGCAGAACGAAAATTGTGTAGACGCTGCTTTGTTTTCCCATCTTATCGTACCTCCACAAGCAAGGCTGTAAAGATTGGTCGTTATAAAACGACAAAAGGGCGTCGTCGCCCATCTATCAGAAGGAATATACCCCTTTTGGGAGGCAAAAGTCAACCGGATGCGGCGGCTTGCCCACCCCCAGTTTTTAAGAAGTGCTTGAAACATCGGATATTTTTGATT
>JBBTIN010000027.1:20759-30136 GCA_038059935.1 Nitrospirota bacterium | reverse complement strand
GCCGCATTTCAAACGCTTCTTGGCATTGCAACTCAGAAAAAGCCACTCAGTCTGGATCAACTTAAACAACGGGACTCAAGTGCATAAGCATTTGAAGTTGATTTCCCTTTTTCTTCGGCTTAGCGATGGGGACGAAATACGAACTGGTCCGGCGGCCATCAACCTCATCATTTGTGATTCCCTCATCGGTAAATCGGAAATGGCGGGTCGGCTCTGTAAAGGGCGAGTTGATAATTGGGTTTTCGATGACGACTTGGCTCATAAGGTCACGATACCCCTCCCGTCAACGCTTTCAGCAAGGGACGCGACGCTTCTGGAAAAGTAAATAACGACAACGCTCTCGCTAAAACCCATCTTATTTCTTGCGACGATTGTGGCGTCCCCGTAACCAGTCTGCAAAGATACGGATGAAGAATAATTTCTTGATCGGCGTAACAATGCCTTATTGTCGGATAAGGTCGCTCAATCGCAACGAAAACAGAAATTTCTTCAAAAACTTCTCGGATCACGCATTCTTCGGGTGTTTCATTCGGCAATTGTTTGCCGCCGGGAAATTCCCAGAAATTGGGGAAGGGGCCATGCGCCGATCGCTTTGCAATAAGATACTGATTGTCTTTTTGAATGACGGCAATCGCCACATTGACTGGGGTTGTCGGTGTCATGGGGAAGGATACGATCAATTGTTTATGACTGAAAGCTCATCAACAACCGCTTTTTCAACAAACCGATTGATTGATAAATTCAGTTTTTTAGCTGCCACCGCTATTTCTTTATGCAATACGGGAGAGAGTCGTAAGTTAAACCGTCCAGAATAGGGTTTCTCAGGCGAAACCTTTTCCTCCTCACACCATGCAAGATAATCATTAATAGATTCCCTAAACGCCAATTCAATCTCTTTGACCGACTTTCCTTGAAACGTGATCACGTCCTTGGTGTTAATCACGTCACCGTGAAAGAGATGCGCATCCGCGTCAAATTCCACAACGCCAATATATCCTTTATATTCAATCATGACGCTACTCCGGCATTTTGTAAAAATCTTTTAACGGACAAAACAGCACCCCTGTCTGTGTATGGGCTTGGATGCGGGCGATGAAACACCGCCCGAACGCCATTGAGTTTGACTCGCAACCTTGATCCTGATCCTTCTGAAATTTCAGACCCCAACGCCTTAAAAAGATTTTCAATGTCATGCCATGCGATATTCGTAGGCGTCGGCTTTTTAAAGATCGCCTCAAGGATCTTTTTTTGTTTATGATTCACTCATCACATGGTACTATTTTTTGGTACTGAATGCAAGACGGCTCGTGCGTTGGACTAAATGGCCCAATTTTCTAGCTCTAAACCATTCACCCGCTTAAAAGGGGGACGTCCCCTGCGAACCGATTTGATTTTTTTCTGGCTGATTTGATCTCTAAAATAATGTCATCGGAGGAACGGGTGTCTTTCCAACTACCGGATAGTTTCAGAAATTCATCCGTTGGATTCAAATCAAACGACTGAGGCCTCGACAAATATTTCTCCAAGATATGGATAACCTCTTGACTAATAGAGCGCTTCTTCTGCATCGCCAAATTTCTAACCGATGCATATAACCTGTCGTCTATATCGCGTACCTGTAAATTTGCCATTTTGTCACCTCACAAGAATGATATTAACAGATTGCATGATATTTGAACAATATTTCATGAAAGGTGCAGAAGGATTGGAAGTCTATCTTTTCTCCGCCCCATTGGGGCGGGCAATGCCGATGGAAGCCGCAGCCTTCTCGCTTTAACGGACGCAAGAATGCTTGATTTTAGACCGACCAACGGGAGGGCTCTCTCTCGCTGGAGGCCGGGGCTCCTAGCTGAAAAACAAAATGCCGATTAAAACCGCAACCAGGTTCATCACCTTAATCATCGGATTAATTCCAGGACCGGCCGTATCTTTATAAGGATCGCCCACCGTGTCTCCGGTTACTGCGGCCTGATGGGCAAGACTCTTCTTGCCTCCGTGATGGCCTTCTTCAATATATTTTTTGGCGTTATCCCACGCGCCGCCTCCAGAAGTCATCGAGATCGCCACAAAAAGCCCGGTAATAATGCTTCCCATTAAAACGCCACCCAACGCCAGAGGCCCTAAGATAAACGCAACAATCAGCGGAGCCACGACTGGAATCAATGATGGAATCATCATTTTTTTAAGTGCCGCAACTGTAACAATATCCACACAGGTTCCATATTCAGGGCGTCCGGTTCCTTCCATAATTCCGGGAATCTCTCTAAATTGTCGCCGCACTTCCTCTACAACGGATCCCGCCGCTTCGCCCACCGCATTCATCAAGAAAGACGCAAAAAGATAAGGCAACATCCCGCCAATAAAAAGACCAACGAGCACCGTTGGATCTGAAAGAGAAAAAACAATCGCCTCGCCGCCTTCCGTTGATATAGAGCGCGCATATTCCGAAAAGAGAACAACAGCCGCTAAACCCGCAGAGCCAATCGCATACCCCTTTGTCACCGCCTTTGTTGTATTGCCTACGGCATCCAAGGGATCCGTCACGGCCCGCACATCGTCACCCATCTCGGCCATCTCCGCAATCCCGCCCGCATTATCGGTAATGGGCCCGAACGCATCAATGGCGACAATCATTCCAGCAATGGAGAGCATTGCTTCCGCAGCAATCGCAACACCAAAAAGCCCCGCTAGGTGAAAACTGCCTAACATCGCAAATCCAATCACAAGAACAGGCAAGGCCGTTGCTTGCAGAGAAACAGCAATGCCAGCAATAACATTCGTCCCATGTCCCGTCACAGACGCCTTTGCGATTTGCTTCACCGGACCATATTTTTTAGACGTGTAATAGTCCGTCACAAAAACAAGGAGAAGCGTTACCAAAAGCCCGATTAACGCACAGAGGTAATAGTTGAATGTCGAAACCGTTCCGACACCATTCATCATCCACGTGGTCACCGGATAAAACGCAATCGCAGAAAGGGCGCAAGTGGCGAAGAGCCCCTTATAGAGCGTTGTCATAATCGCAGCACCCTGCGTATGCCGAACAAATAACATGCCAATGATACTCATTAAAATCGCAGCACCTCCGAGGACAAAGGGGAAAAGTATTGCGGAAGGAGACGCCGGGAAAAGAATATGGGCCAACGCCATCGTCGCCACGGTGGTTACGACATATGTCTCAAAAAGATCGGCGGCCATACCGGCGCAATCGCCCACATTATCCCCCACATTATCGGCAATGACTGCAGGATTTCTTGGATCATCTTCTGGAATTCCCGCCTCTACTTTACCAACGAGGTCCGCGCCAACATCGGCGGCCTTGGTATAAATCCCGCCACCCACGCGTGCAAAAAGAGAGATGAGACTGCCACCCAATCCCAGCGATAAAAGTGCTGGGATCATTTTTTCTATCCCTGCCACAGCCACGCCAACCGCGTAAAAGCCAGAGACGGCTAATAAACCCAAACTAATTAGTAATAGCCCTGTCACCGCACCAGCGCGAAAGGCAAGATTCAAAGCGGGACCTAATCCCTGCCGCGCCATCTGTGCGACCTTTGCATTGGCATTGACCGAAACCACCATTCCGATATATCCGGAAATCGCAGAGGCAACCCCACCGACAAGAAAGCCAACGGCCGTCAACAAGCCAAAATGCTCGGAGACAAGACCCGCCGCCCAAAGCAACACAAAAATCACAATGGCCACATATAAAATGACTTGAAACTGTCTTTTCATATAGGCCTGAGAGCCTTCCCGAATCGCTTGCTGAATCTCTTTCATTTTCTCCGTGCCAGAGTCTAATTTGCTGACCCAAAGAGAGAGAAAAATAGCGTAAGAAATGCCGATTGCCGCAGTAACAATCGAAAACAAAATAACCATTGAATGTAAACTCATCGTGATTTCTTCCTCCTGGCGGCACGGCCGCCTGCGAAATTGTCGCTCCCGTTGGTCACGAGAACAACAAAGATATTCACTATTTCTCCCGCGACCAACGGGAACGGGGATAGACTGCGACAGCAGTCGTACTCGCCCCCCGCGCAGGGGTGGAGCTGGCCGGGATCGAACCGGCGACCTCCTGATTGCGAACCAGGCGCTCTCCCAACTGAGCTACAGCCCCATCTCTGAACAAATGGAAAGGGTGGATTCTATAGAGTGCAGTGAGAGATTGTCAATAAAAGGGAGTCTATTTTTAGAAGCGCCCTTTATTTTTGAGTGGAAGTTGCCTTTGGCACAACGGCTGCAGGGGTTGACGTGGGAGCAACACCCTCCGCTTTTTTGGCAGCAGGCGTTGTTGACCCCATCGTGGATGTTGTTGCGGAAGCCGGCTTGGTCTGTGTTTCAGTTGTACTCGGAAGCATAGAAATAACCGACCGCTCTTTTGTAATCACAGATAAAACCAAAGAGGTAATCATATAAACGGCACCCGCGCCAATTGTCAACTTGCTCAAAAAAGGTGCCGCGCCTCGGCTTCCAAATAATGTTTGAGAAGAACCTCCAAAAGCAGCCCCGACTTCGGCTCCTTTTCCCGCTTGCAATAACACGGCTCCAACCAACAGGAAACAAATCAACAAATGAATCACAACCACCAAGATATACATAAACCTCTCCTTTAACTTATTACAATTAACTTGTTACAATAGACGCAATCATCTGAACCAACGTCTCTGCCGAAAGGGACGACCCTCCGGCTAAAACACCATCAACATATTTCTCTTTTATAAAATCAGTCATATTTCGCTCATTAACACTTCCCCCATAAAGAATCCGGGGAACATGCTTACCTAATCCACTAAAGTGATCGGCAATCGCTTGGTGAATCTGATTGACCTCGAAAGGCAGCGGCGTCTTTCCCGTTCCAATCGCCCATATCGGCTCATAAGCAACAATCGTCTGATCGGGCTGATTGAACACCCCCGAAAACCCCTCCTCAATTTGTCGCTTTAGCACGACGAGGGTCTTACCTTCTTCTCGTTCTCTCGCGGTTTCTCCAATACAGACAATGGGAATCAGTCCTGCCTGCAATGCGGCAACTCGCTTTTTAGCGACACCCTGATCGGTTTCCCCAAAATGGGTTCTCCGCTCGGAGTGGCCGATGATAACATACTGGCATCCGATCTCACAAAGCATTTTTGCCGATACTTCACCGGTATACGCCCCCTCTTTCTCAAAATGGAAATTTTGTGCCGAAAGAAAAATGGGAAGATGAAGCGTTTTAATAGCTTGTGCCGCACAAAAAAGAGCCGTATGCGGCGGGGCAATAATTAAATCGCACGTTTCTCTCAAAAGGTGAGGCAGCTTTTCTTGGAGTGTAGAGAAATAGTCTTTTGTTTCGGCGATGGTCTTGTTCATCTTCCAATTGGCTACAAAACAGGGAGTCGTCATCTTAATCCTGATCCGGAAGAACAGAGAGTCCGGGAAGCTCTTTTCCTTCAAGCAGTTGAAGCGCAGCACCACCCCCCGTTGAGATAAAAGAAATATTTTCAGACTCCCCGGCACGATGCACCGCTTCTGTCGTTTCTCCTCCCCCCACAATGGTTAACGCATAGGCATCAGCTATCGCATGGCTAATCGCCGATGTTCCGCGTGAAAAGGCATCTATTTCAAAGACCCCCATGGGACCATTCCAAAGGATTGTTTTTGCGTCGGCAAGGGCTTGCCGAAAGAGATGAACGGAGGCCGGCCCAATATCAAGCCCCATCCATCCTTTTGGAATTTCTTGCACAGGAACCCGTTTGACTTCCGCCGAGTGATCCACTTTGGGTGCGGCGACGCAATCTACTGGCAAATAAAATTTCACCCCGCGAGCCAGTGCACTTTCACGCACCTCGCGCGCGAAATCAAGCATCGAATCTTCAACAAGAGAATTTTCAACATTGACGCCAAAGGCCTTCAGAAAAGTGAACGCCATGCCTCCACCAATAATCACCTTGTCTACTTTTTTTCCCAAATTCTCGATAACCCCAATTTTTCCGGAAACCTTCGCGCCTCCCAAAATGGCCACAAATGGACGCGCGGGATTTTCAATGACTTTCGCAAGATAATTGACCTCTTTTTTCATTAAAAAACCGCACCCGGCCATCTTAATAAATTTCGTAATTCCAGTAATAGAAGCATGTTCTCGATGCACGGCACCAAAGGCATCGTTCACATAAGCATCTATGCCCAGGTCGGCTAATGCCTTTGCGAATATAGAGTCATTTTTTTCTTCTCCCGGATTAAACCGAAGATTTTCCAATAAAAGAACATCGCCCTCTTTTAACTGGGCAACCGCCTTTTGCGCTTCTGGTCCAACAATCGCTTCTGAAAAAGCAATCTCCTTTCCAAGCAAACGCTGTAACCGCTTTGCCACCGGTGCGAGTGAGAATCGAGGTTCTACGCCATTAGGGCGATCCAGATGCGATCCTAAAATGATCTTCGCACCCTCATCAACCGCATAGTTGATCGTCGGGAGTGCGCAACGAATGCGCGTGTCGTCTGCAATGTTCAAATCGTGATCGAGCGGCACATTAAAATCAACGCGAATAAAGACACGCTTTCCCCGAATCGGCATTTCTTCTATGGTCACTTTATTCAGTTTCATCGGAACAATCCTAAAGCGGTTGGGTGTTGGGGCACTCCCCTATTTTGAGATATATTGGATTAAGTCGGCGATGCGGGAAGCATATCCCCATTCGTTGTCGTACCACGCGATGACCTTGACCATGCGCTGTCCAAGCACCATCGTCAGTGTTCCATCTACGATTGCCGAGTGTGGATTTCCATTCAAATCAACAGAAACCAAGGGGGCTTCTGTATATTGCAAAATGCCGGAAAGCGGACCCTCCGCAGCACGCATCATTGCTTCTTGAATACTGGAAACGGTTACGTCCGATTCGAGTTCGACAACGAGATCAATCATGGAGACGTTGGGTGTTGGAACCCGAACGGCCATGCCATCCAGCTTCCCGGCCAACTCCGGCAAGACCTCAAATAAGGCTTTGGCCGCACCGGTGGTTGTTGGAATCATCGAAAGCGCTGCCGATCTGGCTCGACGAAGATCCCGATGCGGTGCGTCTAAAATATTCTGATCGTTGGTATAAGAATGAACAGTCGTCATGAGTCCGTGTTTGATGCCAAACGCCATCAACACCTTGGCAACAGGGGCAAGACAATTGGTCGTACAGGAGGCATTTGAAACAATATGATGGGAGTCGGGCTGATACCGTTCTTGATTGACCCCAAGTACGATAGTGATGTCTGGCGATTTTGCGGGGGAGGAGATAATGACTTTCTTTGCGCCGGCCAAACGATGTTTTTCTGCCGCGGCACGGTCTGTAAATTTTCCGGTTGATTCCACCACCACATCTACGGACATTTCTTTCCAAGGGAGATTTGCCGGGTCTTTTTCGCGTGTAATTCGGATCGGAGTGCCATTCACAAAGAGCGTATCGTCTTTCGCTTCAATCTGAAGGGGTGAGATGCCCTGTACCGAATCGTATTTCAATAAGTGCGCGAGGGTTTGCGCATCGGTCAGATCGTTAATTGCGACAAATTTCATATCGGAACGATTGAATGCGGCGCGAAGGAGGTTACGACCGATTCGTCCAAATCCGTTAATGGCAACTTTAATTGGCGGTTTCATCACAAAGGCAACAAAAGATGATTTGAATTTATTTTTAAGTTTATCATTAAAAGTATACCCCAAAATATCGGTTCGTATAAGAAAATGTTTTAGCGGGGGGGATTATATGGTTTTGCGACAGCACAATACAATAGGACAACTATAAAAAGCCTCGTTTTAGATAACGCGATTCGTGTGCTTGATTTTGTATCACGAATTTATATATCATTACCGCCGTTGTCCGATGTGGGATAGCGGGTTTAGTTCTTGTCATTACAATTAATCTGGAGAAAAAAATGACCAAAGCGTATTTGTATCGAGTGATGTTTTTTCTGTTTTCCATTTCCGCTTTTTTAACACACGTTTCATACGCCGCCGATACTCGGTGGTATCTCACACCTGGTGTCTCTTATATTATGGAGGATAAGGATCGCAATGCCGACAATAACATCGGATATCAATTGGGGATTGGTAAGCCTTTGTCCGATTCTACGAATCTTGAATTAACCGCCGTCATGGATACCCTCTCGCAAGGATGGAGCCTCAATGAATTTAAGCAAGAAGGATTGCAATTGGACATTCTCCATTTCTTTTCGCGCGGCACAATCTCTCCGTATGGTGTGCTAGGAGCGGGAGTTTTATCAACTAAATTTGCCGGTAGTAAAAAATCGGCGGAAATGGTTAATGTGGGACTGGGGGCCGCAACAAAGCTATGGAAAGGGCGTGTCGGTCTTCGGAGTGATGTTCGCTATAGAATTGATGAACAGGGGTTCAACGTTAAGCCTTCTTTTGACGATGTCGTGTTTAATGTTGGATTGGTTATTCCGCTTGGAGCAGAGAAGAAAGCGCCTATGGCGAAACCGGTTGTTGTTCCTGCACCGGAGCCTCCAAAAGCAGTTATTCTTCCTGCACCGGAGCCTCCAAAAGCAGTTATTCTTCCTGTCCCGGAGCCTCCAAAACCGGTTGTCGTCGTTCCTGTCCCGGAGTCCCCAAAAGACGCTGATGCAGATGGTGTTATAGATGCAGCAGACGCCTGCCCTGAAACGCCTGCCGGTATTGTTGTTAATCAGACTGGTTGCGAACTGGATTCCGATAGCGATGGCGTCGTTAATAGCAAAGACTTGTGTCCTGATAGTCCCAAGGGGTCTTTGGTTGATGCAACGGGTTGTACCGTTGTTATCAATAAAGATAGCGATGGAGATGGCATCGTAGATGCAGCAGACACCTGCCCTGGAACGCCTGCTGGCGCAACCGTAAATGCAAAGGGTTGTGAGTTGGATGACGATGGAGATGGCATCGTGAACCGGCTTGATCAGTGCCCAGATTCGAAAACAGGTGAGCGTATTGATTCAAAGGGATGCAAAATCCCAGAGGTCATTGTGCTCAAAGGTGTTAATTTTGAATCCGGATCGGACACATTACTCTCTGATTCAAAGCCGATTTTGGATGATGCGGCTGAAACATTAAAGCGTAATCCTGGCATTGTCGTTGAAGTGGCTGGGTATACCGATAATGTTGGAAAGGCTGTAGCCAATAAGGCGTTATCGCAGAAGCGCGCAGAGGCCGTTTCCGCTTACCTTGTTGGTAAGGGCGTTCCTGCTGGAAGCCTCAAGGCCAAAGGCTACGGGATGGAAAATGCAATTTCAGATAACAACACAGCGGAAGGGAAAGCAAAAAATCGTCGTGTTGAGTTGCATATCATGAATCAGTAATTGCCATCATATTTGTCCTCGATCTGTGCCAAATGGCGCAGATCGAGGCAAATAATCGCTTCAAT
>JBBTIN010000027.1:0-20659 GCA_038059935.1 Nitrospirota bacterium | reverse complement strand
ATTTGTCCTCGATCTGTGCCAAATGGCGCAGATCGAGGCAAATAATCGCTTCAATTTGTTCATAAAAAGAAAATCAAATGAATCGTTATAGCCTCGTTATTTTAAGCCTTGTTATCTTTCTTTCTGCCTGTAACACTGGAAAAAAAGATGAAGAACAGCAAAGTGGCGGTGGTACTAGTACTGGTAGCGGCGGCGGAACTGGGGGCAGCGTCACCCCTCCTGTCACCTCTGTTGTAAATATTCCTCCTAGTGCTGGCGATAATTTTGATCCCCCCCTAAGAACATTTTATGTCGCAACAAATGGCAATGACTCAAACCCCGGGACAGAAGCACAGCCATGGAAAACATTACAACATGCAGTGATACAAGTGATCGCAGGGGATTTGGTTCTGGTTCAAAATGGGACATACAGCGGATTTAATACAAACGGCGGAAAAAATGGGACAGCGCAAGCCCCTATTATATTTAAAGCAAATGGAATCAATGTCACTATTAACGTAAGGAATAGTAACACTCCAGATAATATTAATGTTGAGAATACTAACTTTGTTGTTATTGATGGATTTATTGTGCCAAATGCAGAAAGGGCCGGTATTCGCGTTGCGGAGTCCAAGGGGGTGATTGTGAAGAACAATCGTGTTGGCCCATCTGGGAAGTGGGGTATTTTTACTGGATTTGCGCCAGAAATCAAGATTCGAAACAATAAAGTTTTTGGCTCAAAGGTGGAGCATGGCATTTATGTTTCTAATAGTCACGGGCCAAACGATAATCCCGTAATTTCCGGAAATGAATCTTATGGAAATCATTTCAGCGGTATTCAGGTCAATGGCGACTGTGATTCCGGCGGAGACGGTGTGATATCGGGAGCACTGATTGAGGGAAATATTCTTAGAAATAACGATTCGAAAGCCTTTAGTCTTATTTCAATGCAAGAATCGGTTGTCCGGAACAATCTCATTTATAATAACGGTATTGTCAATGGATCTGGCGGGATTCATCTTACAGATGAAGTGGGTGCAGGGTGTAATAAGCCCAGCAATAATAATGTCATTGTGAACAATACGATAATAGAGCCGAGAATTTCGGGGATTAGCATTACGGACAATGCGAAAGGAAACGTAATTTTTAACAATGTAATCATTACAACACAAAGATCACCCATTTCGGATGAAGTGGGAGGTAATCTTAATCATATTGATGCTGCCTCTAATTTTACACTCCAAGGTGCGATCCCAGCAAACTTCTTTGTTGATGCATCTGGGAATTATCATCTAAAAAATGGGAGTCCGGCCATTGATGCTGGAAAGCCAGCCTACCAAGAAAAGTCTGCTCCGACAACTGATTTTGAGGCCATCATCGCTAGACCGCAAGGCCCAGCAATTGATCTGGGTGCTTATGAATATACCCCGTAAGGGCGCACAGCCGTGCGCCCTTACAAAACCCAAAAATCTATTTCAACCATGCCGAGAAGTCAGTCAGAAATTGATTGACCGCTTCATCTGTCTTCGGATGCGCCACCATCGGCTTGAAAAACTTATAGGGAACGGTAATAATATCGGCTCCTGCATGAATGGCCTCGTTAATATCGCCAATATGCCGAATGCTCCCCACAATAATTTCAGACGGATAATTCCATTCTTTCAAAACATCATGTGTCTTTTTAACCACAGGATAGGCATCATAGCCCATATCCTTAATACGTCCATAAAAAAGACTCACAAAATCAGCACCCGCACGCGCCGCCATGATTGCTTGATTAAACGACATGCAACATGTGCAATTGATCTTAATCCCGCGCTGTTTTAATTCGTGAATCACCATCATTTCGTCCCAGCCAATCGGCACTTTCACGTTGAGATTGGCATAATCTCCGAATTGCTTCACAAATTCTTCCCCTTGCTTGATCATCTCCTTCGGATCATTTGAGAAAACCTCGACACTCAATGGAATGTCGTAGCTATACTTTTGAAGTAGATCAATAATTTTTCGAATGTGCTCTTTAAAGTCGCACTTCTTCTCCTTCGCCAAGATCGAAGGATTGGTCGTAATCCCCGCTGGAAAGCCTCGTTTTAAAGACTCTTCAATTTCTTCTAAATTTGCCGAATCAATAAAGATTTTCATTTTTATTTCTCCATGATGTTTTTTGTTTTCTTCTACAAAACGCCTACTTTACCGACTCCCACTTCATCTCATTCGCTAACAACGCCGGATGAGACACCAGCAAATGCCACACCACCGCTTGAAACGCCTCCGCATGCGGCGTCACCGTGCTCGCATTCACCGTCGGAATGATCACGCAGGCATCCGCAACCTGCGCCGTGAAACCCCCATCCCGACCGACAATGCCAAAAACCGTTGCTGAAACCTCACGCGCGACCTTGATCGCTTCCACCAGATTGGTGCTCACTTTTTTCTCAAGATTTCCGCCGCCCACCGAAAACACAAAGATGCCATCCTTTGCCCCAATGCGACTCCCCTTTAACCAATTGGCATAAGAGGTATCCCAGCCATCATCGTTAACCCGCGCGGTCAATTCCGATACATTATCCGTCGGCGCATAAGACTCAATCCCGACGATTTTACGAAAATCGTTCACAGCATGACCCGCATTCCCCGCCGATCCCCCAACACCCAAGAAAAAAAGCCGCCCGCCAGCTTTCCGCAAGGTAATTAAGAGATTGACCATCTTGGCAATGACGCCTTGGTCTATCTTTTCGGTAATGACTTTTACTTCATCCAAATACTGTGAGACGTATGACTCAATATTCATAATCACTCCTTATTTGTTTATAATAAACAGTTTAGCATCAGAAATCTTATCTATTACATGATCTGACAATACCCCTTGATTATAGGGTTGTCTGATCAAAATGGTTGTTACTCCCGCACGTTTCCCCGCCTCCATATCTTTCCATGAATCTCCTATCATGAACGATTGGGAAAGATCAATCCTATTTTCTTTCGCAATTTGTAAAAGCATCCCCGGCTTGGGCTTTCGACAATCGCACAAATCCTTGTCATCATGCACACAGACAAAGACCGCTTTGATCGGCGTCTCTTTCATTATTTTCGCCGTCATCTCATCCAAAACAGATTGTGCCAATAAACCGCGTGCAACGTCCGGCTGATTGCTCACGACAAATAAATCAAACCCGGCCTTCTGCAAATCGTTTAAGGGTTCGGTAATCCCGGCAACCCATCGAAACTCCGCCATCGTGCGAGGCGATGCAGGTTTCCCGTCTCGAAAGACAACTTCGTTAATGACGCCATCTCGGTCTAGAAATATTGCCCCCCCCACGTTGGTCCCCCTCGCCTTTACAAAAAAATTACCGTTTCAAAATCCGCCCAAACTGATTCCGCATTAGAAAATAACCAAAAAATCCGTTAGGCCAAGAAAAATGAATCACCGGAAAAACGAGCAACAACAAGGGGAATAGTTTCATCTCCTGATGCTTCATTGCAACCGTCGCGCTGGCAATCAAGTCTACACAAAGGTAAATCAATAATCCGATAATCAGCGTACACCGAAAGAAAGGGATGAACCATGCCAATAGCAAATTCAAATTAAAAGCGCCAATCGCCAAAAGCGGAATCGTCTGCCGCCAGGATGTGAGCTGTTTATAGGTCAAGAAAGAATGGCATTTCGCAGCACCATAAATGAGATACTGTCTTGCCAATTCCCGCAAAGAATCTTTTCCATGATATAAAACGGCCAAATCAGTATTCAAATAAATCTTCCCGCCAGCATTGAGAATCCGACGATTCATCATGGAGTCTTCACTGATAAATACGCCGTCTTCATCGTAAAATCCCACCCGATCAAAAATCGCACGCCGAAAAAATCCCAAATAAACGGTATCCACAAAGCAACTTTTCTTGGCCGTCCGAAACGCGGCGCCCCCCGTTCCAAAAATAGAAACCGTTGCCAACGCAATCGCCCGTTTTAATATCGCCCCTTCCGTGATCGGAATCTGAAGCCCACCCACATTATCCGCCCCGGTCGCAACCATCGTTTTCCAAAGCGTTTCGATATAATGTTCTGGAATAAACGAACGCGCATCCACCCGCATCACGATTTCACCCGTTGATGCTTTTAAGCCAATATTCAACGCGGTATAAGGAACTCGCTTGGGATTTTCAAGCAGATGGATTTGTGCATACTTGTTTTGCATGTCCTCCACAATCGCGCGGGTTTGATCGTCACTCACACCATCAATAACCCATATTTCCAGATGATCGGCCGGATAGCCATTGGTCAGGATTCGTTCCAAACAACCGCGAATCGTCTTTTCCTCGTTCCGAACCGGAATCAGAATCGAAATTTTTGGAAGTAACAAATCGCTCATGGGCACCGCTTAAGACCGTAATCCATCCATAAAATTAGCCAAGACTTTTGTGCCTTCAAAATCAAACCGATATCGCATCTCTCGCAGACCCATCTTGGCCATCGCCTCTCGAAACACGGTCTGTTTTTCCTCCACATAAAAGACAAAAAAACCGCCGCCGCCCGCACCGGTAATCTTTCCTCCAAGCGCGCCTTTATTTTTAGCAATCTCATAAATTTGATCATAGTTGGAATTCGACATCTTTTTGGAAATGCGCTTTTTATATTCCCAATGCTGATCAAACATTAGACCAATATCCGTCACATTGCCGGCCTCGACCGCTTCTAAAATACGATAGCCCAATTCTTTAATATAATGCATACTGGAAATTACGTCGGACTTTTCTTCTCTCGCCCCTTGGCTCTGCTCGCTTAATATCGCGTCGGCACTCCTCGTGGTGTTTGTGTAAAACATCAAGATATTCCGGTTCAAGTCATCTATTGTCGTTTGAGAAACATTGGCTTTTCGGACATGTACCGTTCCATCTTTATCAATATCCAAAACAGTCAAACCGCCAAAAGCAGCCATATATTGATCTTGCTTCCCTATCGGTTTTTTAAGAATATCTACTTCAATCTGACACCCCTTTTCAGCAAGGTCGTGTAGTGCAATGGCCTCCCGTTTCATCGTGTGAAGGGCGTGCAACAATCCAACCGCGTAGCAACTCGATGAACCCAGTCCCGTTCCGGCCGGAACATCGGCCATCGAAATAATTTCCAACGCATTTTCAAACCCCAAAAGCCTGCTGGCCTCTCGCGCAATATCATGTTTGAGGTCATCAAGATGCTCGACGGTTTCTGAAATCGAATATTTCACGCGAATCAGGTCATCCACAATCGGCCGATTGACGTTGATATACATATATTTGTTGATGCCAGCGGCAAAGATAAAACCGCCGTGTTTTTCATAATAGGCTGGCAGGTCGGTACCGCCACCGCCGAGTGTAAATCGAAATGGGGTTCGCGTGATAATCATAATGCCTCCATTATCTTTGTCGGGACGCGTTGCAAATACGGGCGACCCACAAGGGTTGCCCCTACATGCCCGTCTCCGTAGGGGCGACCCTTGTGGTCGCCCTCGCCTCTTCCAAAAGCGCGGGGGTATCAATTGCCGTGAGATTGCCTGCAATCTCAATCCCATATAACGCTTTTCCTTGCCGAATCATCTCTGGAAAGACCTCTTTTCCAAAATCAAAAACAGTCTCCTTGGGAATAAAATCAAATACTTCCGGTTCCAAGACATAAACCGCAGCATTCACCATATGACTGGCAACCGCGTTGGTCCCCGGCTTCTCTATAAATTGAATAATCCGATTCTCCTGATCCATCAACACCACACCACTCTGACGCACATCATCCCGATGATGAAGCCCAACCGTCCCGATCCCCTTCTTTAACACATGCGCGGCAACAATCTTTGAAAGATCACACAAAAACAGATTGTCGCCATAAAGCAAAATAAACCGTGAGGGCGTATCCCATAACGTATCGGCAATCCTTCTCGCGCCACCGGCCGTTCCTAATAAATGCGCCTCATGGGAATACGTAATATGAACGCCAAAATTTTCGCCATTGCCAAAATGTTTCTCTATGACTTCAGCTCTGTGATATAAATTGATATAAATATCAACGAACCCATATTGCTTCAATAAAGCAATGTTATGTTCAAGAATCGGTCGCCCAGCAATCTCAACCATTGGTTTAGGGATGTGATCAATAACGCCCTTTAATCGTTCCCCTTTTCCCGCCGCCAGAACAATCGCCTTCATACGCCGGCAACTGTTATTTTTTTATCAATCACATTCGCTTGAATCCAATGAATCATCGTCTGTAATCCTTGATAAATATCAATTTTAGGTGCCCATCCCAAAGCGTGCGCGTCACTTGCATCGGCCAACGTCACCTCTGCCTCTCCCGGAAGATTGTCTTGATATGTCGGTTCCCCCTTGACCCCCAATAGACCGGCAACCATATCATAAATTTCTCGAACGGAATAGTTTTTCCCGCAGCCCAAATTATAGACATTCCCAGTGGTCCGATCGTCGGTCATCGCTAGCAAATGAAAATCGTTAATATCATTGACGTGAATAAAATCACGACGTTTCTTGCCGCTACCATAAATTAAAGGAATCTGTCCGCGCAGCAATTTAATAATAAAACCGCTCATTACCGGCGGAATCGTTCGACGATAATCTTGACGGGGGCCATAGACACAAAAATAACGAAGTGCGGTCGCTTGCATTTTGAAAAATCGCTCATACGCCTTGCCAAAATGCATCGAAGAGAGTTTACTAATCGCATAGAAACTCTCTGGCTTCACATCCCACTCCGGTGTCGGCAAAAGGGTACTGCCTTCGTACATCGCGGAAGATTCGGCATAAATAACCTTCCGAACCCCCGCCTGTCGTGCCGCCTCAAACACATTCACCGTACCTGTCACATTGATATCGGCTGTTTCTACCGGATCGTTCTGACAATCACTGATGCAATTTTTGGCGGCCAGATGAAAAACTGTATCCACACCATTAAATAAAGGATAGATTTCTTTTGACCGAATATCTACTTGGTGAAATTCAACCCCCTCTGGAATTTGTTCTCTGACCCCGTAGGCGAGGTTATCAATACCGATCACCTGTTCGATGCGAGAATCACTTCCACGCAGCAAGTTCTTTTTTTGGGATTCAATCAACAGCCGGTCGGCTAAATTACTTCCGACAAAACCGGCCACGCCGGTAATAAGCACTTTCATGATGGAGAATCCATCAGCGTGTTAAATAACTGGATCAACTTTTCCTCCTCTTGCTGCCAAGAATAGAATTTTTCTACCGCTTCTCTGCCACGACGCCCCATTTCATCCGCTTCCTTTGGATGAGTCAACAAATACAAAAGGGCCTCTGCAATCGCATTCGGATCATTTGAATCAACCGTCAATCCACAACCTGCTTCTTCAATAATTTCCCGCCATAATGGAAAATTGGTCGCGACGATCGGGATTGCCGAAGCCATATAGTCAAAAAGTTTGTTGGAAGAGCCATAGCGTTGCACAGCAGCATCTACGGTGAGGACAACACCAATCCGAGACGTGCTTAATACTCGAATCATGTCGGGACGATTTAGATATCCTAACTCCTCCACAGATTTCCACTCGGAAAGAGCAACCACCTCTTTTCGATAACCCGGGGAAGTAAATGGGCCACCTAATGTTAGAACGACGTTGAGGTGTTTTGGAAGCAAACCCATTGCCATAACCAATTGATGAATTTGGCGCTCCTTGTCCAGAAACCCAACATAAGTTACGGTAAAGGGGCCATGCTCCCAATCTCTCTCTAAAGGAAGCGGAATCTCACTTAAGTCAACATAATTGGACACAACGACTGTCTGTTTATTCAAACGCGCATATTTTTTGGCAAGACCCGGGGAAGCCGGTATGATCCCCGAAAAAAAACGACAGGCAGTATTTTCAAGGCCGGCTGCAAGGGCTGCAAGCGGCTTTCGAAGCCATAGCGGAATATAATGTTTTGTCAGCAGAGAGACGGTGGCATCATCATGAATATTATAGACAACCTTCTTCCCGCTTGCCCGCAAGAGCAACGCGACGGGTATCATTTCCGCATCGTGGAAACTATAGATATCCGCATCCAGTTTAACGGCCTCCCGATAAACTTGCCAGACAGCGCGCGTCATCCGGCTCCATCGGGTCGTTTGCCTTGGAATGGCCTTAATCCGAACATTGTCAATTACTTCATCCCGCTCATGCGGAACAATATAGGTTACATCGAAACCCGCCCGCGCCAACGACCTGCACACCTTATAAAAAATGCGCGTATCGGTTACTCGTCGAACGGATGTAATGACTCCAACCTTCATACATGTCCTCTGATTGATATTTGGGATAGCGGAAAACTCTACGATTATTCGTCAACATTGTCAAACGCACGGTAGTGGGTGAGTTTGAAAAATGATCTGTCATTCCTGCGTGTTTCTGGCAGGAATCTCTTATCATAAAACCATAGATTCCCGCCTAAAAATTGCGGGAATGACATGCTTATATGAAATTCACCCACTACCAAACGCACCGTCTGGTTTTTACGCCATACGCTATGTTAAATATAATGCCTAATCAGACTGGAGCATCATTTGAAAAATATCTCACAAAAATGGATTAAAAAAGGCGAACAAGTCTTGATGCCTAACTATGCCCGCTTTCCGTTGGTCTTTACCAAAGGAAACGGAGCAACACTAATAGATGCAGACAAAAAAACCTATCTTGATTTTGTCGGCGGCATTGCCGTTAATAGTTTTGGTCATTGCGATAAAAAACAAGTTCAGGCCATTTGCAAACAGGCTGCGACCCTTCTCCATGTCTCCAATCTTTATTACAACATTCCACAAATCGAATTGGCGGCATGGCTGACACAACATTCGTTTGCCGATCGCGCTTTTTTTTGTAATAGCGGCGCAGAAGCCAACGAGGCCGCACTCAAATTGGCTCGAAAATTTGCCAAGACGGTTGATCCTGCCCGATACGAGATTATCGCTGCGGAAGGATCGTTTCATGGCAGGACGTTGGCCACCGTCGCAGCAACCGGGCAAAAAAAATATCATAAAGGATTCGAGCCACTGCCTCCGGGATTCGTCCATGTCCCATTTGACGATGTCGCTGCCCTTGAAAAGGCCATCACGCCAAAGACCTCTGCCATTTTATTAGAACCGATTCAAGGCGAAGGCGGGGTGCGAATTCCAAAATCGTCTTATCTTTCTGAAGTTAGAAAAATTTGTGACCGGCACCATCTCCTGCTCATCCTCGATGAAGTGCAAACCGGCATGGGCAGAACAGGAACCCTATTTGCCTACGAACAATCCGGCATCGTTCCCGATATCATGACATTGGCAAAAGGGTTGGGCGGCGGTTTTCCAATTGGCGCGATGTTGGCAAAAGAATCCGTTGCTGCAAGTTTTATCCCCGGAACACACGCCTCAACATTTGGCGGCAATCCGCTCGCCTGTTCGGCAGCACTTGCAATTGTTTCCCAGATGACCCCTTCTTTTTTGCAGCAAGTGAAAAAGAAAGGAGACCACCTGATGAAGCAGTTGGTCTTCCTCCAATGCAAAAGCAATCTCATTAAAGAGGTACGCGGATCTGGGTTGATTGCCGGATTGGACATCACTATTCCAGCACTTGAAGTTATGGAAGCGGCGCACAAAAAAGGATTGTTGCTTTCGCGCACATCGGATCATACCGTGCGCATGACGCCGCCTCTGAATATTACACAAAAAGAAATTGATCAAGCCGTTTCAATATTAAGAGAGATACTTTGAAACGTGATCTTTTAACTTGCGACGCGCTATCGGCATCCGAAGTCCAAACCCTGATGACACGCGCTGCCCATTATAAGGCCAATGGATTAAAGGGCAATTTCCCCGGACTATTACAAGGCGCGCCCGTTGGGCTTTTCTTTGAAAAGCAATCCACGCGAACCCGTGCGTCATTTTCTGCTGCGATCGGGCTTCTGGGAGGTCATGAGATTTTTATGCCGCCGGAAACTCTTCAGATAAAACGCGGAGAACCAATTGCCGACACCGCACGCGTGTTTTCTGGTTATTTTCGCGCAATGGTCATTCGCACTTTTGAACAGGAACGACTCATCGAATGGGCACGCCACGCAACCATTCCTGTGATCAACGCACTGTCTGATCTTTGTCATCCCTGTCAAGCCTTTACCGATTTGTTCACGATTTTCGAACGGCATGGAAAATTTCAGGGATTAAAATTGGCCTATCTTGGCGATGGAAATAATATGGCCCACTCGCTGATGGAGGCGGGCGCGATTGTCGGCATGAATGTGACCATTGCCACTCCTGTTGGGGCAAAGCCCAATTCTGACTGGCATAAAAAAGTCCAAGCCATTGCAAATAAAACGAATGCTAAAATTGTTCTAACAGATGATCCAAAAAGTGCGGCAACAAACGCCGATATTCTTTATACTGATGTTTGGGTTTCAATGGGCGAGGTCGGGGATAAAGTGTCGGTCGTAGGAAAGATGAAGAAACTAGATTTTGCTCCCTATCAAATCAATGATGCGATTGTAGCGTGTGCAAAGCCCGATGCAATGGTCATGCACTGTCTGCCGGCGCATCGTGATGAGGAAATTACCGCGAAGGTTATGGATGCCCATGCGTCTACGATTTTTGAGCAGGCAAAAAATCGTCTTCCGGTGCAGCAAGCCATTTTAGAATGGGCGTTGCAAACGTAGCCTTTATGCGAACGCATTCTCAATTATTCCTCATGACGTTATCCCTCCTGTAAAAACAAAAATGGCATTATTTCAAACCCTCAAGGGATTCAAAGATCGGCTGCCTGCCGAGTCCGCGTGTTGGGAATTTATTCTTGCATCGGCCAAAGCCACATTCGATGCATACGGATTCTCAATGATTGAAACGCCGATCATGGAATCGGCAGAGCTTTTTAAACGATCAGTCGGTGCGGCAACCGACATTGTCGAGAAGGAGATGTACACTTTTGACGACTATGGAAAGTCGGTTAGCCTCCGACCGGAGGGCACGGCATCGGCCGTTCGCGCCTATTTGGAACATCCCGAATTGTCTGCCTCCACGCCCGCAAAGCTCTATTATATTGGCCCGATGTTTCGGCGTGAACGGCCGCAAGCAGGACGGTTCCGGCAATTTCATCAAATTGGTGCGGAGATCATCGGGGAAGCCTCTCCCAATATGGATATTGAAATCCTTTCGCTGCTCTTCGATTTTTTTCAGCAGATGAATCTCCCGAATCTTTCATTAGAGATCAATAGTCTGGGTTGTCCGATCTGTCGTCCTGTTTATCGGGAGGCCTTGCAATTGTTTTTGAAAGAGAAGGTTACGACTTTTTGTGAGGATTGTGTTAGACGGTTTGAATCCAATCCTTTGAGAATATTAGATTGCAAGAAACCCGGCTGTAAAGAAGCAACGAAAAATGCGCCAGAACCCGTCACAGCACTTTGTTTAGAATGTTCTGATCATTTCAAGGCTGTTCGGGAAGGACTCACTTTGCTTGGCATTCCTCATGTCATCAACTCTCGACTCGTGCGCGGACTGGACTATTACACAAAGACCGCGTTTGAAATGACAACGACCAACCTCGGATCGCAAAATGCCATTGCGGCAGGCGGACGCTATGACGGCCTTGTTGAATTATTAGGTGGAAGTAAAACGTCAGCCATTGGATTTGCAATTGGGATTGAACGCGTTGTCGCACTGATCAATTCAAACGCCTTGCAGGGCAAAGCGAAAATCGGGCCGACTCTTTTTATGGCGCCGTTGGGAACGGCTGCCAATCGTCTTTTACTCCCAATGTTATTTTCTCTTCGTCAGAAAAAGATCAAGACGGAAATGGGGAATCCGATCCGTTCTTTGAAAAATCAGATCAAACAGGCCGATAAACTTTCGGCAAAATATCTTCTGATTGTCGGAGACACGGAATTGCAAACAGGAAAAGGAATCTTGCGAAATATGTCCACGCACGCGCAGGAAGAAGTCTCGTTAGCTAACCCCATCGAAACGCTCATTACGCGTATTGCCTCGTAATATTGCTTTCTTTTTTATTGGGGCGGAATGGATCGCGCCAGATCGAGAAAAAACGTCTTTTGCCTATTCACTTTGACGTTTCCCTCCATACTCAATGTATAAGCCTTTGTCGCGGTTTGCCATGAGACACGCGATATTGCTTTTTTACTGACACTTTGCGTTACAACTACCGTTGTTGGAAAACCGTGAATGTAAAGATCAATCCCCTCTTTTGTGATCACGCTTTGTGACCCTCCTGAACGAACCAAATCTTCTTCCATCAGCGTAATCAAAACGGGATTGAAGTCGGACGACTTAAAAACGCGAATAACCGACGACCATTTTTTATCAACGACTCTTCCCGCCGGATAACCGCCCTGCAAATCAAATTGACGAAAGGGCGTTTCAGAAAGCGGGATCGGCGTAAATGATAGCAGTGGAAGAATCTCGTGCAGGGGATAGGGTACTTTTTGGAATTGTTTTAGAATATTGACTTCGGCCTCGGTCGCTTCGTGATATCCTCTTTTTGCATCTGCCTCAACGTGTTTTTTAACGCCTTCTTCAGAGATCGCCGGAAATGACAGATCGCTCATAATATTTTCCATCGAGTCCACGCGAACGTTCTCTCCTTTTTCCACCAGTTTTCCGAATGGATCGTCTCCTGTCGGCTCTTGTTTTTTTAACGCCACGGGAATAGAGGGAACCATCTGCAAGTTCATCTGTGTTGTTTTGATTTCCCCTTTGCTGGTGCAGCATCCTGAAATGGTCGTATTAAAAGAGCCAAACTCCGTCGTGGATAACGATTCAAAAACGATTTCTGTTGATGCGGGTGGAATCAGCGTCTTTGAAGCAATGTTTTGTTTTACATTGATCGAGAGCGTTGAGGACGAGGGATTGGGAGAAAGCATAACGATCTGTGGTGCGCTGCAGGCGGCCCCCAGCAAATCAACATTGAGTATGGCCGAGGCACTCTCCCCTTGAGCGATTTTCAATTGAGGGGGATCGGCTTCTACTGAAAAAATAAATTCCGGAAGATCCACCATCATCTTGGCGACTGCTTTTCGGGTGAGGTCCGATTGTGTTACGGAAAAAGTAAGTGGATACGCCGCTCTTTGCGTAAGAGCCATCTGTGCGGTATCCACGCGAACGGTTGTAATAAATTGATTATGATTTAATTGTTCGGATGGGGTTGGCGCAATTTTCTGGGTCATCCCATGGGGAAAGCCCTCGACATGAATAGATATGGGGCCGTCACACTGGCCGGAAACCGGGACGAGTGCCAGATCAATATCATAAACGGTTCCTTGTATCACGCAAAAATCAGAATGCGGAATCTCAAGTTTAAAATCACATGATCCAAAGGATTCGGCCACAGGAATGGTCTTTCCAAAGAGAACGACTCCCCATAAAAGCACGCGAAAATAAAGTTGTTTTGACATTTTGTTCATTCGCGATTATTCCATCACTAGATGCGGCACTGACCAATACGCCCCTACGACAGACAGCGCGTCTAGGATTTCGTGAATGATGGAAACCGATAGCGGTAGGTGCTGGCCTGCTCGTCGGCCTTTTCCTGATTGTGCGCGACTAAATAAGCCTTCGCCTCTTTGTAATAGACCTCGCCCACGTCATAAAGTTTTGGCTTGTCAAAAAGCAACTCCCGTTTGTTTGGCGTGGAATACTCATAGAGCTTGGTCATCCCCAACGCGTTGACAGGACAGGCCTCTACACAAAAGCCGCAGAAAACACATTTGGTGATATCAATATAAAATTCCGTGGCCAGACGACGAAGGACCCCATCTTCTTGACTCTCCCCGCTGACGACTCGAATACAATGGGATGGACAGGCCGACTCGCACAAGTCGCACCCAACACATCGCTCCACGCCATCTTCGTAACGAAGAAGTCCCAATGCACCGCGATGCGTATCCGGAAGCGTTAATTTCTCGCGCGGATATTGTAACGTCACTTCCTTTACAAAAGCGTGCTTGAAGGTCAACTTCATCGCCGTCACAATTTCTGCAAGAGAGATGGAACGAAAAAGCTCTTTAATCGTCATGAATTAATATTCTCCATACTTTCTATTACCTGCGCGGGGGCAGCGTGCCCTGCGGGGGCAGCGTGCCCTGCGGGGGCAGCGTGCCCTGTTTGGGAAGCAACAACGGTGAGGTCAAAAAGAGGAACCTTTTTAACAGAAACAAAGCCCGACTTAAAATAGGGAACATGCGTTACGGGGTCAATTGTAACAGGCATTAAATCTTTTAAGTCTGTAAAATGTTCTGGAAACCAAACGGTGCCTTTGGGTAGAGATGGCATAATCTCAATCGGAAGTTCCACATCTGAACTCAAAAACGGCGACTGGTCGGCCGCGCGAAGTCGCGGGGCACGTTGCCCCTGCCCCACACGGAGCCAGTCGCCGTTTTTGAGTTCAAGTGCTGTGGCATCAGCTTCACTGACTCTTAAGATCGGCTTGTTATAAATTTTCATCAACCCTTTGTCTTTTGTCGAGAGTTTTCCAGAATGAAAAATCAACTGACCCAAGACCAATCGCATGAGAGAATCCTGTTGATTGGGCGTGTCAGAACAACCCCCTTGATCCCCCTTTGTTAAGGGGGAAGGCATATTTGAGTACCGCTTCATCGCCTCTTTCTCAAAACCATTTGCAAAATAATGTTTTAGATGGGCTGTTCTTTTTTCTGGATCGGAATTTGAAGAGGCCATGCCCTCCTCAAAATAATCAGGAACCAATGAATGAATTTCAGGCCGGATCTCTTCTACAGAGCGATAAGCCTCCCCGCCTAATTGACGGAACAGATCGGAAAAGATTTTGAAATCGGGTCGCGATTCTCCAATCGGATCAAGCGCCTTATTGACCGACCGAATGATTCCCTCCATATTGGTAAAGGTGCCCTCTTTTTCTGCGAAGGTGGTCGCCGGCAAGACGAAATCAGCACAGGCTCCGGTTCGCGTGAGAAACGGGTCTTGGCAAATAATCAGATCAATCTTCTCAAACGCCTCGCGCACTCGCATGGAATCAGGAAGCGTCTCCAATGGATTTTCTCCGACCAGATAAAGCGCCTTGATCTCCCCTCGCAACGCTTTTTCAATGATTTGTGGAAGAGAAGCCCCGGCAGCATCCGGCAGCGGTTTGTTCCATATTTTTGAAAATCGCTCCCTCCCCTCTTCATAAGGAACTTGGCCGGGAAGAAATTCGCAGACGCCACCCATATCCACGGCACCTTGCTCATTGTTCTCCTCGCAAATCGGATGAATTCCCGCACCCGGCTTAGCAAGCAATCCGCAAAGCAGCGAAAGATCAATCAGTCTCAACAGATTATCCCATCCCCCATTTTGAGAGACGATTCCCTCGCCCCAAATCAGCGTGCCGCGTTTGGATTCAGCAAGCAGTTTGGCAGCCTCCTCAATTTTATCCCAAGAGACACCGCTTTTTTCAGAAAGGGTTTCAGGAGAAAGCGACAACACTGTTTTCTCAAGCGTTTCAAAAGCCTTTGGATGTTGTTCAATAAAAGAGGGATCAGCCCATTTGTTTGTGATGATTGCCCGAATCACGCCTTGGAGAAACGCGGCTTCTGATTGCGCAGAAACCAAAACAGGATGCGTCGAAAGTTTCATCATGTTTGTTTCAATGGCATCCACCACAATCACCTTTGCCCCAAAACGTCTTTTGGCTTCTTTAATTCGCAAAGAGGCAACTGGATTGGTTTCGGTAATATTCGAGCCAACAATCATAATCACATCCGAAAGCGTGACGGCTTTGCCCGATGTGGTAGAGCGCCCAAGACCTAACGCATATTGCATGGCCAAGATCGAATTGATATGGCCATAACGGGCTGCGCTATCAATCTGATTTGAAGAGAGCAACGTCCGCATCATCTTCTGAAAGAGATAGACTTCTTCGTTGGTGCAGCGTCCTGAAATCAGTCCGGCAATCGCGCCGCCGCCGTATGCATTTCGAATGTCGGTGAGTCTTTTTGCAATTTGAGGGATCGCCTTAAACCACGGAATCTCGATCTGCTTGCCGCCGATTTTGGCCAGCGGCCGTGAGAGACGCTTTTCACTTTGGATAAATTGAAATCCAAATCGGCCGCGCGCGCAAAGTCCGCCATGCGAATCGCCCGGTGTCACGTCATGTCCAAATTTGTTGAGATAAGAAAGATCGGATGTCACGCGCAGCACCTTTTGCCCTTCGGTTTCAAGCGTGATCGCGCAGCCATCGGAACAATACGTGCAAGTCGTGCGCGTCTTTTTCATCTGCCACGGCTTGTACACATATTTTGAGAATCGGCTGGTAATCGCGCCAACGGGGCAAACCGCGAGACAATCACCGCAAAATTCGCAATGGAGCGGGACCCCTTCGTGTGCACCCACGAGTGTCTTTCCGTCCTTCTTATAAAAGGCGAGCGCGTCAATCTGCTGCACCTCTTCGCAAATGTTGATGCACTGGCCACAAAGGATGCAGCGTTCCATATTAAAATCAAGAACGGGGGATCGGGTGTCTTCGGCAACTACTTTCCGAACTCCCTTTTTAATGTCGTAAACGCCGAGGTCGTAGGTCAGATCTTGCAGTTCGCATTTTCCATCGGCATCGCAAACCGGACAATCGAGGGGGTGAATGATCAGCCATTTCTCAACCGCTTTCTTCCTGGCATCAATCATCTTGTCGGTCTGGGTTTTGACGATCATGCCATCGGCGACCTTTGCCGTGCAGGAGCGGACATTATTCCCTTTGCCTTCGATCTCAACAAGACAGATGCCGCAGGAGCCAAACGGGGAAAAGGAGTAGTGATAACACATGGCAGGAAGTTCGACGCCGGTTTTTTTGACGGCATCAAAAACGGACGAGCCTTCAGTCACAGAGACGCTCTTGTCATCTACGACTAGATTGAATATTTTCTTATCAGCCTCGGCAATGACGGCCTCTGTTTTTTTGCCCATTCAGCGAATTCCCTATTGTGCAAAATAGTAAGATTGGCAATTCTTGCACGGCGTTTCATTCCATGTCAAAAAGAAATTTGACAGCATGTAGGGACACATTGCAACGTGCCATCAATACAATCACGCGGGGCTTGACAGTGTGCCCACTTTACTTGATCATTCATATATCATTTCGTGACTCCATTTTGTTATACATGTCTTCACTCTACAGAAAAAACAAACACTTATATAAGGAGGGCTCATGAACAAATACACGTATCATCTTTTCATTTGCACCAATGCGCGAGAAGAAAGTGATCCGCGTGGCTGTTGCGCGGCAAAAGGATCAGAGGTTATTCGTGTCGCGTTCAAGGAGATTATCGAGAAGCGGGGTCTAAAGGGGAAAGTGCGAGCCAATTCAGCTGGCTGTCTTGATACTTGTGCAATGGGGCCTTCCGTGGTTATCTATCCAGAGGGAATTTGGTATACGGTCAACAGCGTTTCCGACGTGGAAGAGATTGTAGAATCGCACTTCATCCGCGGAAAAATTGTAGATAGGCTTCTGATGCCCACCCCTTGGGCAAAAGGGCAAACGACATTGTAGGGGCAGCCCTTATGGCTGCCCGATATCGGGCGACCACAAGGGTCGCGCCTACAAAAGCATTCTGATAAACGATACGATATCGGCAATCACGCGCTCCCGCCCAATCTCATTAAACGGTTCATGATAAAATCCATCATAGAAAATTAACTTCTTTCTTTCGGATAAAATCCGATCATACAGCCGTTCTGCCCCTGCCGGCACAACAATCGTATCGGCTGTCCCTTGTAAAATCAAAGTTGGAAGGGTAATCCGATCCGCATAATCTTGTAAGTAGCGATTCATCCTTCTAAATTCGTGATAAAAACGCGGTGTCCCGGAAGATTGCGCCAAGGGGTCATTCTGGAAATCGCGCGCAATTTGAGGATCGTGACTTAATTCCCCACGCGTTTTAACGTATGGAATGGAAACGGTGGGGAAGAACCGATAGAAAAAAATCCCAGCCCAGTGTGCCATCTTGGGCAATGGAAAAAATTGATAGGCCGGGGCAGAGAGAATCAAGCCATCCGCCTCCTTTCCATGATCAATGCAAAAAGTTGCCATCACCGCGCCGCCCAGACTATGTCCCAAAAGGATCAATGGCAATTTGGGATGCGCTTTTCGCACAAAAGAAATCATCTCCTGCAAATCCGAAAGCAGGTCGTGGTAATCAACAAGATCGGTTCTGCCACCCGACGATTTTCCGAATCCGCGTTGATCGTATGCCCATGCGGAAAATCCTGCTTCCGCCAATTCGGTCTGAAGCCGGAAATAACGCCCTTTATGCTCGCTTAAGCCATGAACAATCAGGATCGCCGCACGCGGATTTTCTGGAATGGCCGACCGGTACGATAAAGTGACATCGGTCAATTGTAATATGGATTCTTTTTGATGCGCAATCAAGATCATTAACGAATCATGAGTATAACGCTATCTTGCTCACTGCGACCATCAGATAAAACCGACTCACCCTCTCTCACAAATGGAGAAAGACTATATGAGGCATCTTTTACAACGACCAACGGGAGTTGTCACTCACGCCTCCACCCGCTGGGTGGCCACCCCATAGAGGGTGCCTGTTTTTGTTTCTTCAATCTCGACACAGACCATTTCTCCCGGAAGGAGATGGGTCTTTGGGAAGACAACGGCCAGCCCTCCGTCTGCCTTTCCCATTTGATAATCCTCCCCTTTGTGAGCATCTCCTTCAATCAGCACCCATTCTTTTTGGCCGATATAACGCCGATGTTTTTCCGCAGCAATGGCGCGTTGCTGATCAAAAAGACGATTGATGCGATCGGTCTTCACGTCCTCTGATACATCATCGGGGAAGTCGCGTGCCGCAATGGTTCCTTTTCGTTCGGAGTATTTAAAGATAAACGCATTATCAAATCGAACCTGTTCGACGAGCGCGACAGTGTCTTGAAAATCGCCCTCGGTCTCCGTGGGAAAGCCGACAATAATATCAGTTGTTAATGTGACACTCGGAATAATCTCTCGGACGGTTTTCACTAAATCCAAATATTCCGAAGTGGTATAGGTGCGATTCATCTTCTCTAATATGCGATCCGACCCCGCCTGCAGCGGCAGATGAATATGGTTACAAATGTTCGGGTACTTGGCAATCATAAAAAGCAACGGCTTTGGAAAATCTTTTGGATGTGGCGATGTAAAACGAATCCGTTTGATGCCCGGCACCTGTGCCACTTTTTCAATCAGGTCGGCAAAGCGCACGCCATCATGACAATACGAATTCACATTTTGTCCCAGCAGCGTCACTTGCGGAAATCCCGCCTCTACAAGCGCTTCGCACTCCGCGACAATAGACGCCACAGAGCGGCTTCGCTCCCGGCCGCGCGTGTAAGGCACCACACAAAAGGTGCAAAAATTATCACACCCGCGCGTAATCGCAAGCCATGCATTGACGCCTTCGATGCGGGTCGGAGCGATATCATCATAGGTTTCGTATTCCGAAAGAAATGCGGCGATCTCTTGCCCCTTCGTTTCAATGCATTTATCAATGAGTTCCGGCAATGCCCTGTAACTGTCCGGCCCAACGACGAGTCCAACGACCGGATGATCAAGCAATTCCTCTTTAAGATTTTGCGCCATGCAGCCTAATACGCCGACGACAAAAGGGGCATTCTCCAGTTCGCGTTGTTTTTTGAGGGGACGCAGCAAATCCAGTCGGCCATATATTTTGCGATGGGCATTCTCTCGGATGGCGCACGTATTGATTAAGACAATATTGGCAGAATCCTGGGTTGAGACGATTTCATGTCCCCCGGTCTGAAGCAAAGACAAAACCAGTTCCGAGTCATACGTGTTCATCTGGCAGCCGTATGTTTCTAAAAAGACTTTCAAACCCATACCCCTTCAACAAAGCGACCGTTTCTTCAAACTCGGCCTCCCCTTCTCATGGGAACCATATCATGACATCGGTGCCCAACGAAAGATCGGGAATCGTTTTTAAAGCTTCTCGGGAAAACGCGTCGCTATAGATCATAATAAAGTGTTACCGGGGTTGGAGGATTCATAGGGGGTTTTCCCGTGGCATTTTTGAGTATCATATAGCGTTTGTAATCGTTTCTCAATCTCCCGTTTTAAGAGCAAGGGATTGAGCCTTCCGTGCTCCTGACGAAGTCGTTCTTTAACCGACTCCTCTACGGCCGGATGCTCCAGTATCCGTTGATAAGGCGTTCTGGCCTGTTTCTCGTAGGTGCGCCGATAGGTGGATCGTATCTTTTCCTTTCCCGTTGACCGCCGTACGGCAATAAAATGAGTGAGATACGGCACCAGAACATCATAAACCGCATTCAACGCGCCCACGCTTTCTGGACAATCCAACCGAATATATCCGATAAACTTGCGGATCACATGACCATTACGCTCTTCGACGTACATGTTGTCGTTCTTCTTGCCCGGTCGAGATCGCGAGCGTTCAATTTGCTCTTCTCGGCACCACTCCACCACGAACCGATTGATAAATTCAGATCCCGAGTCCGGATGCGCTCCCCGCCACGGAAAGGGCATTCTCTGGTGGATCTCCTTCATATTATCCCTTGATTTGATGCATCCTCTTGTTCCACTGCGCCCGGGAAATCACCAAAAGCGTTGCGGCGTCTGTGTAATTGAGCGTATAGGCCATATAAGGTGGACCCCATTGTCTAGACAACTCTTTGCGTTCAACTCCCCCCTGTCAT
>JBBTIN010000026.1:0-32719 GCA_038059935.1 Nitrospirota bacterium | reverse complement strand
CCAAATAATAAGCTTTAATCCCATGGAGGTCATTCAGGGCAGAGCGCGCAATCGTTACTTTCACTTACTATTTGCCCAGTATTTTCTTCGCCTCTGCCAGCGTGACGGTGTTGCCTTCCCGGATGTCGGCCAGTCCTTGGGCCACGGCCTTAATAAACTGCAGTGCTTCGGCCGTTTTCTCGTAATCGTCAAGGCCTTGCACGACAGCAACGCCTCTGCCCCTGTTGGTCAGCAAGGCGGGTCTGTGTGTATTGTTCCGGCTTATGACTTTCCCCGGATTGACCTTCAGGTCAGATACTGGGCAATCAAATCGAGAAAAAGATCGAGAAAATATTGAGTCTGGCGAATCACCGTCACAGTCCAAAAGCCAAAGCATAGACACTTCCAGCCGTTAATCGTTATTTTTTAGTTTGACTCAAAATCACAACGCAGTAGAATCGTTTTTAAGGCCATGACTCTGACTGGGGAGGGGCACAAGGCCGGTCTTTTTTGTCATCAAAACTGCCAATACATCGGCAACCTTTTTAAATGTCTTGACAGGTATGGTGAATGGCCTTTCGGACATCCACTCCATTTTGGGCAACCACGGGGGGTTGCCCCTACTTGCGCTGATTGGCAAGAATTGAGAATATCTGATCCAATCGTGCATTGATGAGATCAAATTTTTGATCCATCGCAGCAAATTTTTGATCCATTGCAACAAATTTTTGATCTATTGCAGTAAATCTTTGTTCAAATTTTTGATCCATCGCAGCAAATTTTTGATCCATCGCGGAAAATTTTTGCTCAAATTTTTGATCCATCGCCTCGAATCGTCTGTTGATTTCAGTCCGAATCTCGCGAACATCGTCCTCTAGGTGATCAAAATGGTTTTCCAGACGATCTATACGGGTATGAATCTCCTTCGCCCGTTCATCTACGGCTTGATAGATGATCTCCAGCGTAATTTTTTTTGCCACACTTTGTAATAAATCCTTCATAGCCCGACTATATCAAAAAAAAGAATGGTGGGGCAACTCCATTTTGGGCGCCGAAGATGCCAACATCGTTATAGATTGCGCGGTAAAGGGCACGTGCAACATGCCCCTACATGTTCAGTGTATATCCAATTGTATTTTGATAGCCTCTTCAATCCGACGCATATCTTCTTCGGAGAGATTCCCTGCGCGTTTAAAAAGTCGTAATTTGCTTACCGTCGCCAATTGATCCGCCAAGGCTTTACTTTCCTTGCCCCCAAAAATCACCACGGCCTCGCTGGGATACAGACGATCTGTCTTACTGGTTAGAGGAACAACTTGGACGCGATTGAGGAACTTATTTGATGCATCATTGCTGATGATAACAGCAGGACGCTTCTTTCTGATTTCTCCGCCAACGGAAGGATCAAAATTAACCCACCAGACCTCACTCCGTTTCATTGACCATGTCATTAAAAGTGATCTCTGCCCATTCTTGGGCATCTTCTTCCCGTTTTTTGTCACTGGCCATTTGGGCATAGGCCGATTCGAGATTGGGGCGCACGACATGCGGACGCACAAGTCCTTCAATAAATTTTCCGATTTTGCGAGGACCGATGACCCTGTGAAGCCCCTTATAAACTTCCTCATCCATCGTGATTGTTAACTTTTTTTGCATGCCCCCCCCTTTTTCTATATACGTGTAGAATACGTACAATCTCGGAAAATGTCAATATCTGTAAATTATTTTTTTTGGTTGCTCATGTCTTGAAAAGCATGATTCAGATACTTTGTCAGATACTTTGAAAGCAACAATTTGTGAGGAATATGGCCCTTTTCCTACCCCTCAATCAGCGCGTATCCCCAAGTGTATCCGCCGCCAAACGCAAAGAGTGCCAGACGCGCTCCCGGTTTGATCCGACCTGATGTTCTTGCATCATGCAACAGAATGGGCAGCGAGGCCGAAGAGGTATTGCCATATTTTTGAATTACCGTGTGGTGTTTCTCTGATGCAATGCCCTGCTTTTTCAAAACGGCTTCTAATATTCTTAAGTTGGCTTGGTGAAATAAAAAAAGATCAATCTCGGCCATTGAGAGGTGATTGTCTTTTAATAGACTGACAACCACTTCCCCCATTTTTGTCACTGCCAATCGGAAAAGTCGTGAGCCCTCCATCTTCATGTAATGTTGATCTTGTTCGAGTGATTCTTTTGAAAGCGGTTGTCGCGATCCACCGGCCGGAAGCGTAATGAGTTGACGCGCGGGACCACCCGCGCCAATTTTAATGGCCTTAATTTTAAGCAACCCCCCTCCACTCCCCGACCCCGACAAGACAACGGCACCAGCACCATCTCCAAATAAAGAAACGGTCTGATGATCGTTTTGATTCAGATAAGCCGATTTGACTTCTGATGCAATAATCAATGCGTTTTGAGCGCGCCCGCTTTGAATATATTGATCTGCAATCGCCAACGCGACTAAAAATCCGGAACAGGAGGCATTGATATCAAATGCCGGAATGGCGCGCGCGCCCATTTCTTTTTGAACCAGACAGGCCACGGAAGGGAATGTCATATCCGGGCTGGACGTTGAGACGACGATCAGGTCAATTTGATCGGGAGCAATCCCTGCGGATTGGCATGCCGATTTTGCTGCGGCAATGGCGAGGGTTGAAGTGGTCTCTCCTTTTTCTACCCAATGGCGTGTGAGGATGCCGGTTTTTTTCTCAATCTCCTGTTCGGAAAGATCAATTCTTTCTGAAATTTCTTTATTCGTAACGATGCGGTTGGGAAGAGAAGCACCTGTTCCGAGAATTTGTGAGAACATTCTTTGGAATTGCCACTAATCCGAAAGGGGATTGTCATCTGCTGTTGGGGGTGGCGTTATTTTTGGCTCTGCCTCTGCGGCGGCAATCTCATCTCGAAGCAGAAACGAGACGGGAACGGGTTTTACAAATTGACAAACAATCTCACGGGAATTGGGCACCTTCAACTTATTGAACAATAACGAAAATCGTTCTTCCAATGCGTTTCCAATGCGTTGTCGGTCGGCCTCTGGAAGTCCCCACAACTCTTTCTTGAACGGGCCAAGTGCTTTCTTGCGCGCTTTATAGAGGAATTGTTCATTGGATTGGCCTTCCTTCATTTCGTCTTTGCAGGCGGAGAAAAGGTAGGTATAAATTCGCTCTTTGAGCACCGTTGGCATCTGTTCATAGACCATATTTTGAAACTCGGTGGCCAGATGAATCTCTGCTGTTTTGGTTTCTGGGAAACGATGAAACAAATCAAGCGGGAGTGTCGAGGCACCATGCTGTACGGCACCAGATAGTCCGTATTTCTCACGCGCCACTTTTGAAATGGTCTCCAAGACATCAAAATCAAGCTTGACCTTTGCGACCGTTCCATCGGCCATCGGCACACCGCCGTGCGAGGTTCCGGTCTGGATTGAGACCTTACTCATACCCACTTTTCCCGGACCTAACGCGATGAGATAGTTTTGAATGTAGACTTCAAATTCTTCCACGGTGGAGTTTTTTGCGCCGACCTCTCCAATTTCTCCGCCGACGGAAATCGTTATCCCCAGAGGCTCGGCTTCACGCACCGCTTTTGTCAGCTCCGCCCCCACTTCAAAATTATCCCGTTGTTGTTCAATGAGATTTGGACGATCCAGATCAACTAATGTCGAGGAGTCAATGTCAATGTTAAAGAAACCGGCAGTGACCGCCTGTTTAATGAGTTGTTGCAGCCCTGAAACCTCTTTCTTGGCGTCTTCCTTGAATTTTTTTGCGTTGGCCTGGAAGTGATCGCCTTGAATAAAAAGAGGGCCTGTGAATTTTTCGGCAATTGCAGCAGCGGTCATTACAGCAGCATATTCCGCAGGCGATTGATTTGTATACCCCATCTCCGATTTGGCAATCTCTAATATCACGGCGCCCACTTGATCTTTATTCGCAGATCGAAAAAGGGCGCGGGCTGTATCGTAAGCCATTGCGCGCACATTGACTGCGGCGACGGTAAAGCCCGTCACCTCTCCGCGTCCCATTGCATCATAGAGGGGTTGAATGGAGGAAAGATGAATGCCTATTTGTGGCGCCATCATTTTGATGATCCATCTGGCGGTGCCGCGCATTTCGGATTTTTCATGAAAGACGGCGGTATAGACAAGCCGGTCAATCAGATCGCCGGAGACCAAAGCGGGCGATAAGACGCGAACGCCCCCCTCATGAATCTCGATAATCCCTTTGATGGTATCCGCCAGTTGCGCCATGGTTTGAAATTCCATTGAAACCTCCATTTTGGACACTCTAAAAGCCGTTATGTTAGTGAGCGGTAATAAAAAACGAAAGTGACTCTTCTCGTGAAATTTTTTCCGCCTCTGTTTGTGCCGCTGGACGGTCTGGATAACGGCCGATCCGCACGCGATAAACCTTTCCCTTATTGGGAAGATCAGCTAAAGTCAGATAGGCGTCATGCCCTTTCCCCTTTAGTTTGGATACCATGCTGTCGGCCTCTTCTTTTATTAAAAAAGATCCCACTTGAATGGCATATCGGCCCAGTGCCTCTTTTTTTATCTCGGCTGGAATCGGCGCGACTGGAGCGATTGGCGCAAGAAGGGCAACGGATTCTCCTGCTGCTGCCAATACCACTTCTTTTTTTTCAAGGAGGGCTTGGCTTGCAGGAGGAACAACAGCCTTTTCAGCGGTGACTGGTGGAGTCTCCACTGGAACTTCCTTTGCTACAGAAGGGGAAGGCGCTAAAGGTTGCGCAATCACCGATTTTACAACATCAGGAATGGCTGGCTTCTTAACCGTTGATTCCGGATGGATTTGAGATTGGATCGGCTTGGGAATGACCGCTTTCGGAACAGCAAGCGCCGTTTTTTCTTTTAAAATCGTTTTGACTTCTTTTTTTATCACAATGGGAGCCGCTTCAACCCGCTTGATAACAGCAGGGACAACCTCCATTTTTTTCAAAACAACCGGCGATTCCACGGTCTCTTCAATAACCGGTGCTGGACTGATCCCCTGCTGAAATGCAGTCACCTGTTTTTTTGAAGGGGCAGACGCCTTGGATTGCACAGTAAGTGGCATAGAAGGAAAGTCCGACTCTTTCGCCATTGATTTTGATTCTGGAGAAAGAAGTGCCTTCGGGGCAAAAACAACCGAAGAAGTGGGCATGCCAGGCCGCAGAACCGGAGGGGTCATATCAGCCTCTCTTGAAAATAAGAATAAAAATGCGGCGACAATAATAAACGGAGAAAGCAGTCCGATCACCAACCTGATCGGTATTTTCTTTTCTTCCATCGTATTTTCGTCTGGGATTCTAAAGATATGTAAATCTTTCTTCCTGGATTTTCTTTTAGAAAATAGCATAAACAGATGCCCCTTTCTATAAAATGATCATTGCATCGCCATAACTAAACAGACGATATTCGCGCGAAAGTGCCTCTTTGTAGATTCGAGGCAAGGGATTATACCCTAAAAATGCGGAAACTAAAACAAGTGCCGTTGCACGAGGCGGATGGAAATTGGTAATGAGCGCATCCACAGAACGAAACCGATACCCGGGCGTAATAAATAACCGGGTCGTCGCCGAGATCGCTTGCACAATTCCATCGGAGTCGGTCGCGCTTTCCATCGCACGGGTTGCACTGGTTCCGACGGCCACCACACGTCCTCCTATTTTTTTTGCTTTGGCAATCGCCGCCGCCGTCCGCTTTGAAATTTCAAAAAATTCGCCACTCATTTGATGATTGGATAGAGAGTCTACTCCGATTGGCCGAAATGTATCAATCCCAATACGAAGTGTAATCGGCACAATGGAAATGCCCTTCTTCTTGAGAGAGGCCATCAAAGATTTCGTAAAATGCAGTCCGGCAGTTGGCGCCGCAGCCGATCCTGTTTCTTTTGCATAGATGGTTTGATAGCGTTCATCATCATTTGGAATCGTTAAGGGTTCGCCTTTTCTTCTCTGCAAGATATAAGGCGGGATTGGCACCTCTCCGTGCTTTTCAAGATAAGAAAAAATTTCTTCTTTGTCAGGAAGATCAAAAATAATTTCTTTTCGGCCTTCCCCCAAATCGTCAATAATGCAGGCTTCTCCACCGCCATTGAGTTGCAATAGCGTTTGGCGTTCAACAGAACCTTTGACCAACGCTTCCCAATGCCATTTCGATTTTTCCTTCAGTAGTAAAAGTTCAATTCGCCCGCCTCCAATTGCCTTTTTCGCAAAGAGCCGCGCAGGAAAAACACGGGTGTTATTTACAACGAGCAGATCATTGGGATTGAGCAGATCAATCAGGGACGAAAAATGCTGATGCGTTATCGTATCTTGTTTGCGATCATAAACCAGTAGGCGGGATTGATCCCGTTTTGCGATTGGGGCGGCCGCGATAAGGGCCGGATCGAAGGTGTAATCAAATTGCGTCATTTCGTGATCGGCCATTTTTTTAATAGCGCTCAAGCGTCACACCCGGATAATAATAGCGGACAATTTCATCAAAATTCATGCCTCTTTCCGCCATTACTTTTGCGCCCCATTGGCAGAGTCCGACCCCGTGTCCCCAACCCATACCGCTGATTTTGAGTATCTTTCCAAAAGAGTCAATTCGAAAATGGGTGGACGGAAGCGTTTTATATCCTAAAAGCCGTCGCAAGTCTTCCGCCTTGACCAACGTCTCTCCGCCCGCGTGTAAAATTCGAACCATCAGCGTCCGTCCGGATTTGCTGTATGAAAAAGGAGCTAATGTTGCAATGGTCTCAACACCCATCTGATTGAGTGCGTTTTCAAGGTCGGCCAGCGGAATTTCTCTCTGCCACGAAAAATAAGAAGAGGAAAAATCAAGCGGGCAACTGACCCCCTTTAAGTAAGGCATATCAATGCCCCATCGCTCTTGTGCGTCTTCCGTGGGCCCGGCCGATGTGGAATGAAAAAACGTGACTGCGACTTCTCCATCGTACATGGCGACGAGGCGTTTTGTGTCGGCAATCGCTTCGACAGCGCGAGAATTATAAACCGAATCCCCTTTATAGACCTGACCTAACACCGATGCGGGCAGATCATAATCGTTTCCTTTATTTTTTCTTTTTTGATAAAGGGCGTATGTTCGAGAGATTACGGCTTGCGTTTTGAGTGCTTCCATTGGCCAATCGGTCGGCATCTCCGAAGGGATGACCCCTTGAAGATATTGCTCTAACTCCACTTCGTTGATGACGGCAATGCCGCTATTTTTTACACGAATGATGATCGCACCTAGATAAGGGGTTCCATTGACGAACAGTTTCGCGCCACGTTCGGGAGACAATGTCAGCACTTTCTGCAGGGAGTCGTTTCGGTTAATTACGATTCCGCGGCGCGCGGAAATCTCGGCGACTTGATAAGCCGGTTCGACCGAAATGCGCCGTGATCCCGACATGACCGAAAAAGGCCGTGTCGAAGTGATGCGCGCGACTCCTTTTGTTTCAGTCAGGATGACGCGCATCGTCTCCGCGCGGCTGATGCTTGGCGCGAGGAACGACAACACGGTAAATAAGAAAATAATAAATCGCATCATTTACCTAGTGTCTAAATGAAAAGGTTCTTTCTCAGTCATTTCGAACGAAGTGAGAAATCTCAAGAGCTTGATAACATTGAGGTAACAGATTTCTCACTGCGTTCGAAATGACAAAAATGGCACTATCTACTTATTTTGAGCATGGCGTCAATCGCGGCTTTGGCGCGGGATGCGACGTCGTGTGCGACAGTAATTGGATATTGCATTTCTTCGAGCGACCAGAGCACCTTTTCCAGATCGTTGACCTTCATGTGCGAGCAATCGCAATAATTGCAAGCGGGAATAAATTCTTTGCCTGGATTTTCGTTAGAAAGCCGATGCAGCATCCCGATTTCCGTTGCGACAATCATTTTTTGAGCTGGGTTTTTTGTCGCTTGCAACGCAATGCCACTCGTAGATAAAACAAAATCGGCCGATTGACTAACGGGTAATGTACATTCCGGATGCGCCAAGACGGGCGCGTCTGGATAGCGCAATTTAACTTCTTGAAGTTCCGATGCCATGATCCGAACATGGGTTGGGCAATAGCCATTATACAAGATCAACTTTCGGCCGGTTTGGCGCATCACATGGGCGCCTAAGTATTGATCGGGGATAAAGATGATTTCGCGGTCTTTGGGAATAGACTCGACAACCCGTTTTGCGTTGGAGGAGGTGCAGCAGATATCCGATTCGGCCTTAACGGCCGCGGAGGAATTGACATAGCAAACCACGGCGGCGTTCGGATGTGCCTTTTTCATTTCACGAACGGCTTCGACTGAAATCATTTCGGACATGCCGCAGCCTGCGGAAAGATCAGGCATCAGCACTTGTTGATTTGGGCAGAGCACTGCGGCGGTTTCGGCCATAAATTGGACGCCGCAAAAGAGGATAACTTGGGCATCGGTTTGCGCTGCTTTTTGGCACAATTCCAGCGAATCACCAATAAAATCGGCAATATCTTGAATTTCGCCTATTTGATAATTATGAGCCAGAACGATGGCATGCCGTTCTTTTTTAAGGCGTGCAATCTTGGCAATAATTTTTTCTTCCGTGACAGTCACAGTGAAGGGGCTCCTTTTTTTTCGAATGGGGGGAAAAGTAGGGGCGAGGCATGCCTCGCCCCTACAACAGATCTCCACGCGGAAGAAGTAAGGGCGACCAAAACACAGTCCGCCCTTACTTCTTCCGCGACCAACGGGAAGTGGGGATAGACTGCGTAGCAGTCGTCCTCGGAGTGGCCGTCGCCACCTAGGCGTCGTAGTAGAGGAAGAATTCGTAGGGATGGGGGCGGAGCCGCATTGCGTCTACTTCTTTCTCTCTCTTATAGTCTATCCAGGTCTGGATGATCTCCTCCGTAAAGACTCCGCCTTTTAATAAAAAGGCGTGATCATTTTCCAACGCCGTCAACGCCTGTTCAAGACTGCCCGGCATCGTTGGGATATGCTTCGCCTCTTCCGCGCTTAGCTCATAGAGGTTTACATCGGTAGGAGGGCCTGGATCAATCTTATTTTCAATGCCGTCCAATCCGGCCAACAACATTGCGCTAAAGGCCAAGTAAGGATTGCAGGTGGGGTCCGGGAATCGAACCTCAATGCGCTTTGCCTTCGGATTATTGAAATACATTGGAATACGAATGCTTGCGCTTCGATTTCGGCTGGAATAAGCCAGATTAACTGGTGCTTCAAATCCAGGGGTCAACCGCTTGTACGAGTTGGTCGTTGGGTTCGTAAATGCAGCGATGGCCTGTGCATGCTTTAAGATGCCACCCGTGTAATGAAGACACATCTCGCTAACGCCGGCATATTTATCACCTGCGAAAAGCGGTTTTCCGCCCTTCCAAATACTCTGATGGGTGTGCATTCCTGAGCCGTTGTCGCCGAACATCGGCTTGGGCATGAAGGTCGCCGTTTTTTTATACCGTCTTGCAACGTTCTTGACGATATATTTATAGGTCATGACGTTATCGGACATTTTAACAAGCGAATCAAAACGCATATCAATTTCGGCCTGTCCCGCGGTCGCTACCTCATGATGCTGTTTTTCAATGATAATTCCGGCCTTTTCCATTTCGCGTACCATCTCGGCGCGAATATCGTCTTGACTATCAACCGGGGCAACCGGGAAATAGCCTTCCTTATTGCGCGGACGATAACCGGAATTTTCTCCTTCTTTTCCGGAACTCCAAATGCCCTCGTCGGAATCAATAAAATAATAGGAAGCCTGCATGGTCTGATCAAACCGAATATTATCGAAGATAAAAAATTCGGCTTCCGGCCCGATATAAGCGGTGTCGCCAATGCCGGTGGACTTTAAGTATGCCTCTGCCTTCTGCGCGATGGTTCGTGGACACTTGTCATAAAGCTTTCCGGAAACGGGGTCTTTGATGTTGCATGTGACCGAGAGCGTCGGAATTTTTGTAAAAGGATCCATAAAAGCAGTATTCGGATCCGGCACGGCCAACATATCGCTATCGTTAATGGCTTGCCATCCGCGAATGCTGGAGCCATCTAGTCCCGACCCGTCTCTAACGGTTTCTTCGGTAAACTCGCTCAGCGGAATTCCAAAATGTTGCCATGCGCCAAGCAGGTCAACAAACTTAAAGTCAACCATCTCTACCTTATTTGCTTTTGCAAACTCAACTACTTCCTTTGCCGTCATTGCTTTTCCTCCTAATGTTTATGTTGGTGTTACTGTTCTGTCTTCCCCTAATAATTTCTATAATTGTTAGTGATCGGCATTCTGCGATCTTTGCCCAATCCTTTGTGGGTGATTCTCACCCCAATGGGCGACTGCCGTCGTTTGAACTCGGAATTATCTACTAACGCGATTACTTTTGCAACTGTCTTTTCCTCAAATCCCATCGCGACGATTTGTTCCAACGCGCAATCTTCTTCGATATAAGCCGCCAATATTGGATCGAGTACATCATAGGGGGGAAGGCTATCGGTATCCGCCTGATTAAAACGTAGCTCGGCCGTGGGAGGGCGCGTTAGAACCCGCTTGGGTATTGGGTGGCCATCTTTATTGCGATCACGAGCCACCTGATAAACAACCGTCTTCCATAAATCTTTGATCACGGCGAATCCGCCGGCCATATCGCCGTATAAGGTCGCGTAGCCCACACTCATCTCACTTTTATTGCCGGTGGTTAAAACAAGCCATCCAAACTTGTTGGACAAGGCCATCATCATATTTCCACGGATTCGGGATTGCAAATTCTCTTCGGTTTGATCGGCGGGACGATTTTTGAACATCTCGGAGAGCGCGTTTAATGTGGTGCAAAACGATGGCTCAATCGAGATCGTTTCGAGTCGAATCCCCAGATTGCCCGCCAGTTTTTCAACATCTTCAACACTTTCTTTTGATGTGTAACGCGACGGCATGAAAACGCCGATCACGCGTTTTGGCCCCAGTGTGTCTGCGGCGATGATTGCAGTTAAGGCGGAATCTATTCCACCGGAAAGCCCAATCACAACTTTATCAAACCGATTCTTTTGAACATAATCAAAAAGCCCCAATTTAAGTGCCTTATAAACCGACCTCTGGTCGGGTTTTGTTGGCTTCCCCCCCAGAAGGGTTTGTTTTTTGCCAATTGAAAGATCGGCAATCGTCATCGCCTCTTCAAACGATTTTTCCCGGGCAATCATCTTCCCAGTCTGATCAAAGATCAGACTGCCGCCGTCAAATACCAACTCATCTTGGCCGCCGACCAGATTCACGTAGGCGACATGGACTTGATTTTCTCTTGCCCTTGTTGCGAGCAGATTTTCGCGGACGTCCATCACGCCCGTTCGGTAGGGTGACGCACTGATGTTGATAATCAGGTCTGCGCCGCAAACTTGGGTCTGGGACTGGGCTGGCCCGTTTTCAACCCAAATATCCTCGCAAATATTGACGCCGATGGTGACATTGTTTAGGACAAAAACATCGGCTTTGTTTCCGGGCTGAAAGTAGCGTGCCTCATCGAAGACACCGTAGTTCGGGAGATGTTGCTTATGATAAAGCAATCCGATCTTTTTATTCTGAATGACTGCGGCGGCATTATGAATGGCCGCGGAACGTCCGCTGCGGATTGTTGTATCTGATGATTGGTCTACAAATCCAATGATTGCGGTGATCCCTGCGCAATGGGGAAGAATCTTTTTCAGGGCGATTTGATTGTCTCGGATGAAATGGGGTTTTAAGAGTAAATCTTCCGGTGGGTAGCCCGTGAGTGAAAGTTCTGGAAAGGCAACAATATCAGCACCTTTTTTTTTGGCCTGTGCAATCCATTCGATTATTTTTTGTGTGTTTTGGGCAAGATCACCCACGGTGCTATTAATTTGTGCGAGTGCGATTCGAATGGTTGGCATATTGGCTTTTTATCTCTTCCTTATGGGGAAAATGACGCATAGGGTATAAAATAACGTCAGATACGTCAAGGTGTCGAATCGCGCCATCTAAAGTGTAACCCTTAAACGCCAACTCAAACGGCGTCTCTAACGGCTCTGAGTTCATCAACTGGCACCTTGTGGATTATTGCAAAAAAACACGACATCCAATTGACCCGCAGCCGTCCTTACAAAAAAATACATTTTTTTCTTTCTTGATTATCGTAAAACAGTTGTGGTAGAGTTCGCCCTTTGCAAATGAAAAAAGGAACGAAGAAAAAAGAGAAGCGGATTGTTCAGGCGGGGGTAGCCCATATTCAAACCTCGTTTAACAACACGGTGATTAGCATTACGGATATGACTGGCAATGTCGTTGTCTGGGCGACTGCTGGGAGCCAGGGCTTTAAGGGTTCTCGAAAGAATACGCCATTTGCCGCGCAACGCGCCGCAGAGTCCGCTGCTAAAAAAGCCTCCGAAAGCGGGATGCGTACCGTAGATGTTCTGATTAAAGGGCCTGGTGCTGGGCGCGATTCTGCTATCCGTGGCTTGCAAGCGTCTGGGTTAAAGGTCAATCTGATTAAAGATGTGACACCCATTCCGCATAATGGTTGTCGTCCGCCGAAAAGGCGACGAGTCTAGCCTTAAATTAACTAAAATTTAGAGAAAAAACGTGGGTCGTTATACTGGTGCTGTTTGTAGATTATGTCGGCGAGAAGGGGTTAAGCTCTTTCTGAAGGGTTCCCGCTGTTTTACGGAAAAGTGTGCCGTAGATCGTAGAAATTCTGTTCCGGGACAGCATGGTGCTGCTCGTCCGCGTTTAACGGAATATGCGTTACAGCTTCGTGAAAAACAGAAGTTAAAGCGCATTTATGGATTGATGGAAACCCAGTTTAAGGAATATTTCTTTAGGGCAGTAAAAAAAGAAGGGGTGACAGGCGAGTCGCTTCTTGTCCTACTGGAGTCAAGGCTAGATAACGTTGTGTATCGTGCCGGGTTTTCTGTTTCTAGAAAACAAGCGAGGATGCTTGTTCGTCAAAATCATTTTCAGGTCAATGGGAAGGCCGTTAATATGCCCTCTTATCAAATTTCTTTGAACGATATCATTGAGGTTCGGACAGGCAGTCGAGAGCTCTTGCCGGTTAGGGAAGCAATGGAGCGTATTGAAGTGCGTGGCATTCCAGATTGGTTGGATGTGGAATTGCCTTTGTTTCAGGTGAAGGTTACGGGCCAGCCAACGAAAGAGGTTATGGCGCTTCCAGTCAATGAACAGCTTGTCGTAGAATTATATTCGAGGTAAGTGTGCCTCTAAAAACAAGTATTATAAGGGTTATTGTATGATCATTCGAACCAAAGATTTTCAGATTCCGGGGAAGGTGGATGTTGAGCGAGAGACTTTAACGAAAACGTATGGAAAGTTTTTTGCCGAACCGTTTGAAAGAGGGTTTGGAACAACCATTGGAAATTCCTTGAGAAGGGTTCTTCTCTCCTCTATTGCAGGCGCGGCAGTCACGGCCATTAAGATTGAAGGGGTTCAGCATGAATTCTCGACGCTGGCCGGGATGAAGGAAGATATAACCGACCTGATTCTCAATATTAAGCAGCTTCGTCTAAAAATGCACTCGGAAAAGTCGCAGACGATTCAGATTAAGAAAAAGGGGCCGGGAGAGGTGCTTGCTAAAGAGATTATCCATTCTTCCGATATTGAGATTTTAACGCCGAATTTGTGTCTTGCCACGTTGGATAAGGGTGCCGATTTGGATATGGAAATGACGGTCAATATTGGCCGTGGGTATGTATCCGCCGAACGAAATAAGGAAGAGGGAATGCCAATTGGAACGATCCCGATTGATTCAATCTTTACGCCGATCCAGAAGGTCAGTCTTAGCGTTGAGAATGCGCGTGTGGGCAGAAGAAGTGATTATGACAAGTTGATTCTGGAAATTTTTACCGATGGGGCAGTCTCTCCTGAAGATGCGCTTGGCTTTGCCGGGAAAATCATGAAGGATCATCTCTCTGTTTTTATTAATTTTGAAGAGATTGAAGAAGAAGCACAGGCAAATCGAAATGGTGGTGATCCTCTGAGTCGAAACCTTGCAAAGCGTGTGGCGGAGTTAGAATTGTCTGTTCGTGCGGCAAATTGTTTGAAAAATGCTGGCATCGCGACTCTTTCGGAATTGGTTCAAAAGACGGACGAGGAGATGTTAGACACCAAAAATTTTGGTGTCAAGTCGCTCAATGAAATTAAAGATATGCTATCGTCAATGGGACTCTCTTTTGGAATGAAGGTAGATAGCGAAAAGTAGGGAAAAGCAATGCGACATCGAATGAGTGGACGAAAATTAGGGCGAAATAGATCCCATCGCAGGGCACTTTTCAGAAATTTGGTCACTTCTCTCCTTCGACATGAACGAATTGAGACGACCGAGGCGAAAGGGAAAGAGATTCGCGCCATTTCTGATAAAATGGTCTCTTTAAGCTTGGAAGGAAGTATTGCTTCTCGGCGAGCCGTGGTTTCCTATTTACAAGATCCAAAAGTGGCTGCACGTTTATTTTCAGAAGTTGCACCACTTTTTAGATCTGAAAACCCTACCGGCGGCTATACGCGACTCATTAAGAGTCGTATTCGATATGGTGATGGGGCTCCGATGGTGATTGTTGAATTGACAAAGAGAACCACTGTGGCTGCTGTTGTTCCTACGCCTGTTCCTGCTCCTGCTGAAAAAGTCGTCGAGAAAGAAAAAACAAAGACAAAAGCAAAGGCAAAGGTTGCGGAGGCGGTCGCGCCTAAAAAGAAAGTTGCTGCTAAAGCAACGAAAGAGAAAGAAGTGGGCAAAGTAAAAGAACGGCCAAAACAAAAGCCAAAAGAAAAGGCGAAGAAGTCTGCGCCCCCTGAAGAATAGCCGTTCTTTTTTCTTGCCCTTTTCTTGAAAAAAGGGTTCCTTCCGCATGAGTTTTTCTCTCTCAAATATTTCCACACGTGAAAAAGTTTTCCTGTTGACGGGAGGGGCACTTGCGACCTTGATACTCCTCTATGTCTTCCTCCTTGATCCAATCCAAGAACGAACCCAGCAGCTTTCCCGTCTGATTCCTCAAAAGGAAGAGGATCTGGGTGCGTTTAGTCGGCTTCAAGAGGAATATTTCTTTATATCCGACCAAATGAAACAAATTGAGGCGCGGCTACCGCAACAGGGGCAATTCTCGCCTCTTTCTTATCTGGAAGGGATTGCAAAGCAGAGTGATGTTCGAGGAAATATTGCCTATATTCGATCGGTTCCGACTATTGTAAGAGCCCCTTACATGGAGATTCCTGTTGAGGTGAAGCTGGAAGCGGTTACATTGGATCGTGCTATTTTCTTTTTGGATGCCATTGAACGTTCCAATTATTTTTTAAGAATCAAGCGGCTTAATATCCGAACGCTTTCTTCAGATGCTAAGAAATTGGATGTTGTCTTTGTTGTGGCCTCCTACGAAAAAATCTAAAGAAGGTGGATTCGTCCTCCTCATCACCCTTCTTGTCGTTCTTCTTCTCGTCGTTATTATCTTTGAGATTGATTTTCAATCGCGTGCGGATCTGCGTGCCGCTGGAAATTTCAGGGATGATACCGTTTCCTATTATACGGCCTTATCGGGGATTGCGATGGGGAAGGCCCTCTTGGCAGAGGATCTTAAAACGAGCAAGGACAAAGATAGCCTAGATGAGGTTTGGGCGCTGAGAATCCCGCCGCTTCCGGTTGGGAACGGGATGATTTCTTTTGCAATCATAGATGAAGCCGGAAAATTCAATTTGAATAGCATTGTGAATAGCGGAGTAGGGAATCAGATTGCTACGGGAATCATAGACTCAAGAATAAAACAATTGCGCCATCTTTTTGAACTGCTTGAGGTTGATCCCAAATTGGTTAATCCGATCATTGACTGGATTGATAAGAACAAGGAGACGATGCCAGATGGCGCAGAGGACGAAACCTATCAGGCACTCCCTTCTCCTTACGAGACGAGTAATGCTCCCATTAAAACATTAGAAGAGATTTTGTTCATCAAGGGAATGACGGCTGAAGTCTATCAAAAGATTTCTCCCTATCTAACGGTCTATAGTGAGACAAAGATCAATGTGAATACGGCGGATTCCCTTATTTTACAAAGCCTAGATAGTGAAATGACCGAATCTGATGTTCAAAAATTGATAGAGGGCCGTCCCTACAAAGATACGGCTGCATTTCACACTAAATTGCCAGGCGTGGTTATTCAGGGTCGTCTTGCGGATCATCCGAATTTATTTTCTGTCAACAGCATTATTTTTTCTATTAAAGCCGATGGTCTGGTACACAACACCCAAAAAACAATTCATACGATCTGGAATCGGGACAAGAAAAAATATCTCTATTTTAAGGTGGAGTGAAAGGGCGAGGTCTGTCGCATATATACATGGAAAGCGTAAAGAAACAACCGATTGTCCTGATTCTCCTGCTATTTAGCCTGCTGGCCGGCTGTTGCGGGCCACATCCGGTTCCGCCGGGACCATCACAATATATCTGGCCATTGAGTGGAAGCACCACCCCCGATGAAATGAACACTTCGTTTGGCCCACGGATTAATTATTCCAAGTGGGATTTTCATGACGGGCTGGACTTGCCCGCAGACATTGCAACGACAACCCCCATCTACGCCGTCCACGCAGGGATCATTTACAAAGCGGGCGATGCCGACTATCATTCGGTAACCAATCCCAATGGATACCATTCACGACATATCGTTCTAGAAGTCAATGATGCAGATGAGGGCGTCCTTTATGCCGTCTATATCCATCTGGAAAGTATTGACAGCGCGGTTACGGTTGGCGCAAGCGTCACACAAGGGCAGGCTCTGGGAACGGCAGGATCAGATGGTGCAACCTATAAACATCTTCATTTTGAAATTCGAAAAGGAAGTCCCAATGAAATAAACAGTGTGCATCCGCTTTACTACCTCCCCTATACGGACACCCCAAATTTCACTGCGCCTGTTTTAGATCGAGCCAATCTGAAGGGCACTTCCCTGTCCGTGCGGCTTTCTTTTGGCGCGATAAGCAAGCGAGAGGGAGACTTAAAGCGAGTGGAAGTGGACATGATGAACGGAGCGACGCTGTTATCAACCCGCATCGTAGATTTTAATGATAAAACGACCATTAACGATACGATTGGCGATGAACATCTCTACGTCAACGATATCGGGGTAGAGGGCTACCAAACCTCCGATATGGTATTAGACGGCCGTACCGATCTTCAGTATGGCATCCTGGTTCGGAACCTGCCGGTCAATTGCGACATACTCATTGCGCGGATCATTGACGTGGGAGGGAGGGTTGTGACCAGTGCGCCTATCGCTGTCCCTGCACGAACCGCGTTTAATCTATCTGTTGATTTTGAGGATGGCCTGATGCCGCCAACGACTTGGAGCCATCTGACCAGCAGTTCTGGATCGGGCACAACAGTTGTGAATGATTCATCAGCAGCGAAGTCGGGTCTGCGCGGCATGCTGGCGACCGACGCCTCTGCAATCGAGACCACGACACAACGTGCCGCAATAGAGATGTCCTTGCCAATAGGGCGATTTGAGTGGAAGGCAGAGTCGGATGTCAATCCAATGATACTTGCATTGGAAGAGACACAGGCTGTTTATCCACTTTACTTTTTGAATGACTCGAACCTTGTTGCAGCCGCGCGGGTTTATAAGAGCGCAGGAACCCTTTTTGCCGGGATTGCTTACAAAAAGACAGATGGGACGGTATCCGGGGTGAGCAATTCCACGGTGATCGCGCCTAATATCTGGAAAAAATGGACACTTTCTCTTCTTCGGGTCGGAACACGAGAAACAACGGCGGTGCTTTATCTGGATGATGTGGAGCAGGATCGCGTCAGCTGGGATCCGGGGACATTCCCCTCGGCATTTCGCTCTGGCATCGGTCTTTCTTCCAGAGGTGCGCTCGCAACCTTGGCCGTGGATAATCTTCAGATAACGGAGTAACTTTTAAGACACTCAAAATAGACTTGCTATCAACCTCTTCAATTGGTACACTCTCGCGTCTTATGGAAACACCAAAACACATTCATCTGATTGCCATTTCAGGCGTGGGGATGGCCGCATTGGCTGGCCTCTTGAAGCAAGCAGGCTACATTGTCGAAGGCTCCGATACCGGCATTTTCCCCCCGATGAGCACGCTGCTCGAAAAAGCCGAAATCCCATGTAAGATCGGATTTGATCCGACACATATTAGCCCCGAAACCGATTGTGTGATTATCGGCAATGCCGTAAGCAAAGAGAATCTAGAGGTGGTTGAGACCCTTCGCCGCGGGATTCCTTATTATTCATTTCCAGAGGCCTTAAAGCGATTCTTTCTTCATGATAAAAAACCGCTGGTTGTGGCGGGAACGCATGGAAAAACAACGACGACTTCTTTGCTCTCATTTGTGCTTTATTCAGCGGGGCTTGATCCCGGGGTGATGGTTGGCGGGATCATGAAAAATTTTAACACCAATCATCTGTTGGGCAAAGGGGACTATTTCGCTCTTGAAGGAGATGAATACAACACCGCATTTTTTGACAAAGGTCCTAAATTTCTTCACTACAGCCCTTATCATGCGATTTTGACCAGTCTTGAACTGGATCACACCGATATTTATCCCGACCTTTCTTCGATCAAAGAGGCATTTAAGCAATTGATTCGTCTTTTGCCAAAAGAAGGACGACTGGTTGCAAGCGATGACGCGTCCGTTTTGGAGGTTGCGAAAGAGGCGGCTTGTCCGATTGTGACTTACGGTTTTCATGCGGAGTCGGAATGGCACGCGGGTGATATTTGTTCCGTGAACGGATTTACCTATTTTGATCTCTTTCATCATCATGAAGAAGTGGGGACGGTTAAATCGCCAATGATGGGTCGGCACAATGTGAAAAACACGCTGGCGGTGATTGCGCTGACTGCTCATTTGGGCGTGCCGATGGAAGCAATCTTAAGCGGAATCGGTCAATTTCAGGGGATCGCGCGGCGTCAAGATATTGTGGGAGAGGTGAACGACATTATCGTGATGGACGATTTTGCGCATCATCCCACGGCCATTACCGAGACCCTTTGTGCACTTCGTTTGCGATACCCCGAAAGGCGGATTTGGGCTGTATTTGAGCCGCGTTCTGCGTCGAGTCGGCGCAATGTCTTTCAGCACGATTTTGTGACCGCATTTTCGGAGGCCGATTGTACGATCTTAACGAACATTTTTGCGCCTGAGAAACTGGCGGAGGAGATTCGGCTTCATCCCGAGCAGATTATTTCTGACTTGACGGCTCAAGGTCATGTCGGTTTTTACATTCCAACTTCAGATCAAATTACTGCCTTTTTATTAGATAAGCTTTTGCCGGGCGATCTGGTTTGTATCATGTCGAGCGGTGGCTTTGGCGGCATCTATACAAAGTTGGTGGCTGGCCTCAAAGAAAAAGCATCCTCGTAGAGACAAGGCATGCCTTGTCTCTACGTTGCCATTGACATCGAAATAAATAGACATATACTTACGACACATACATTATAGGCGTCGGGGTCATTATGGTACGCACACAAGTTTATCTCACAGAGAATGAAAAGCATCATCTGGATACCATTGCCGAGGTCAGTGGCATCAATCAAAGTCGGTTGATTCGTCAGGCGATTGATCGCCTGATTGAAGATCATGCGCCGAGTAAGCGATTGTCGTTAATCCAAAGTGGCTTTGGCCTCTGGAAAGAGCGAACAGACATTCCCGATCTCTCCGATCTCCGAGAAGGGTGGGCCAGGAGAAGCAATCGGATGAACAAGGATGGCTAGCTTTCTTGTTGGCACCGATGTCCTCATCAATTTTTTAAGAGGCGATCAAGTCGCTTGCCACTTGATGAAGGAAAATGCAGATTCTATTTCTCTTTCGGTTGTTATCGTAGCTGAAATTTATGCTGGTATTCGGGGAGAAAAAGAAACACAAATTGTTGAATTATTCTTTTCAACCATTCCAATACTTGAGATCACTCAACCCATTGCACAAAAAGCGGGAATTTGGGTTGCCCAATTTGGAAGGTCTCACGCTGTTGCATTGCCCGATGCCTTGATTGCAGCAACAGCACAACAACACGATCTGGAACTTAAAACGCTAAACATAAAACATTTTCCAATGTTTAAAGGACTTGTCCCCGCCTATCGAATATAGGGTGCCACGCGTGGAAAAAACAATCTCCCAAAAGATGCAAGAAGCCGTAACCTCCGGAGTCTTCCCCGGCGCGGTTTTGCTGGTTTCCCATAAAGGAAATATCTGTTTTCACAAATCGTTTGGCTTTGCACAACACATTCCAAACAAAGTTTCTCTGACGCTCAATACCCTTTTTGATCTCGCCTCCTTAACCAAACCGCTAAGCACAACGGCCGCCATGGCAAACCTTGTTGCTGCGCAACAGATTCGATTAAACGATCCCGTCTCCAAATTTATTCCGGGCTTTAATCTGGGATCAAAAAAAAAGGTGACGCTTGCCCACTTGCTTCATCACAGTTCAGGGCTTCCGGCTTGGAAACCCTATTACGAAGAGATCATTTTGCAAAACAAAACCCATCGTGGTTTTTTAGGCTCTGATTTGGCCAAACAAAAAGTCTATGAAATGGCATCAGCCGAATCACTAATCAATACACCGGGAACCACGAGCCTTTATAGCGATATTGGATTTATCTTGCTGGGAGCGATTATTGAAAATGTCGTTTCCCAACCGCTTCATCGTTTTTGCGAGGATCAGATTTTTTCAAAATTAAAGTGTAAAAAAACAGGTTTTCCCCTTTTAGGAAAAACAATAAAAGGAACCGTAGCCGCAACAGAAAACTGTCCATGGCGAAAAAAAGTGATTTGCGGAGAAGTGCATGATGACAATGCGTACGCAATGGGCGGCGCCGCAGGACATGCCGGATTATTTTCAACCGCAAAAGAAGTCTGGCTTTTGGTTGCCGATTGGATGGACTCTATAAAAGGAGAAGGCTCGATTGATCCATTATTGGCAAAGCTGTTCGTTACAAAAAAGAGACTGCCCAAAGGAACGAGTTTTGGCCTAGGCTGGGATAGCCCCCAACGGGGGGCGGCGAGAACGATCCGCCAACGGGCGGAGGCGATAACGACTGCTACGCAGTCTATCCCCGCGACTCGCAGGGCACGCTGCCGCGTTGGTCGCGGAAAGGACACAGATATTCTCCAAATGAAAAGTCCAAAAAGCGCGTTTGGTCAGTTCTCTTCATCGAAAAGTTTTGGTCATTTGGGATTCACCGGCACATCCATTTTCGCCGATTGCGTCAACGATCTTGTTATTATTCTTCTTAGTAATCGTGTTCATCCAACAAGAAATAATGATAAAATAAAAATGTTTCGTCCAGAAATTCATGATCTGATTTTTAAGGAGGTTCTTGGTGGATAAACCGTTTGAAAAACCGCGCGCACTACCAGCAGGAGGCACGATTGGCGTCATTGCCCCAGCCGGACGGGTCGCGGAAATGGATGCGGTTCATCGCGGTGCGGATGTGCTAAGAGCACTCGGATTCAAAGTCGTTTTGGGTCAGCATCTTGAAAAAGTAAATCGTTATCTGGCCGGGACTGACAAAGCGCGTTCAGACGATTTTCTAGCGATGATGCAAGACCCAGAAATTGATGCAGTCTTTTGCGCGCGCGGCGGATACGGATCATCCCGCATCATTCCCCATATTGATAAAGTCGCCCATCTGTCGAACAAAATATTGGTGGGATGCAGCGATATCACGACGCTTCTTTTGTATTTGTCCGAACAGCATCGGATGGTCACGTTTCATGGCCCGATGGTTGCGACATCGTTTGGTTCTCCCTCCTACACGGGAGATATTGCCGGATTGATTCGAATGTTATCAGGCGAGGCCATTTCGATGCCAGCGCCCAATAGCATTGTTTTGAAAGCTGGCCACGCGGAAGGGATTCTAACGGGCGGGTGTCTCACGCTGATCTGCACAACCATTGGAACACCCTACGAAATCGAAACCAAAAATCGGATCTTGTTTATTGAAGATATTGCCGAGGCACCTTATCGGATAGACCGAATGTTGACCTATCTGAAACACTTAAAAAAGTTTGACCCCATTCGGGGGTTAATTTTCGGGCAGATGCCGGATTGTCAGCCGGAGGCTTTGCCCGAGATGATTCAAGAAATCTTCGCCGATTTTGACTTTCCAATTTTATTTTCGTTTCCGTCGGGACATGGCGATGCGCACTTTACATTGCCATTGGGGGTTCCTGTTCGCATGGAAACGCATCCTCCCACCGTAACAATGCTTGCGGAAGCCGTGTCAAAATAGCCCCCCATAGGGAATTTTTATCCTATTTCCCCTAACAATGTTTCCTTCATGATGAATAGTTAACAATTTCAGGCCATTTTTTTGCCTTTTTTTGTTCGGCATGGAAAATGCTTATTTATATTCGTGTTGGAATTGTTTCAAGTAGAGGTTAAGGTTTTGAAAGAAAAAACCGATAAATGAATCATGGAGGTGAATATGAATTGCGATAGATGTTCTGGACAAATGACATACGAAAACTTTTACGGATGGGAATCGGACTCGGTCTGGTTTTATCCCGGGTGGCGTTGTATTCACTGTGGAGAGGTCGTAGACTCAGTGATTTATCTCAATCGTCGCTTAAACGGCCAACACTTCTGGAAAAACAAAAAGGCGCGGACACAAACGCCAGAACCCGTTCATGCTGAAACTTCCAATACGGAAGGGGTCAGCGAGTCGGTGCTTGCTACTGTTGGGGATGAATCAGACGGAGATTTTTAAACTGGGCGACATGGGCTCATCTCTAAAAACCGTCACGAACGGTTGAGACACATACTGCGCGCGTGCGTAGAAATACAAGGCGCGCAGTCAGTCTTTAGATCTGCCCATAATACACCCACGGCTCTCTTTCGGCGTAGTACCGCTCTTCCCGAAAGTTAAGCCGACTGCGTATATCTAAAAACTTCTTTCTCTGAAGTTTGGTCGCAAGCTCGGAAAGCGTTTCTTCTATGGTGGGGTACTCGCCTGATTGAATAGAGATTCCCTCATAGCGAAAAACGCCTTTGTATCCCCCCTCGTCTACATCAATGACTGCGTCTCGGCTGAACATTCTGCCTGTTGGGTCAACCCCTTCCATCTGGTGAATTTCGAAAACCATCTTTTCCCCCCTTTTATAATGAGACGCGATTCTGCCAAACTATTTCAGGAAAATCAACAGGGCACCTCCCCGATCCGCCTTAAAATAGCACGGCATTGTTCCCCCACCGCTTTCGCTTTCGTAATCTCCGATATCATCGCAACACCATCCGCCCCAGAAGACATCACCTCCGAAATCGTTTTGATCTTGATCCCGCCAATGGCAAACAGGGGAATCGAAACCGCCTGTCGCACGTGACGAAAATAATCAATTCCCAACGGAGTGCCATAAGCGCGCTTTTCCGGCGTATCATAAATTGGCCCTAACACGGCATAGTCAGCCCCATCCGACTCGGCACGCAAAGCCTCTTCCAATGAATGACAGGAAACCCCAATCCCCTTTGCTCCTCCCAATAACCGCCGTGCAACTAAAATCGGCAACCCCGTCGAAGGAAGATGCACCCCATCGGCATCCAGCGCAAGACAAAGATCAACGCGGTCATTGATCAATAATTTCATCCCCCATCGCTGGGTCACTTTCCAAATTGCACTGGCCATTTCAAATTGCTCGCGGAGAGAAAGGCCTTTCGCTCGAAATTGAACGGCGAGTACCCCCGCCTCACCCGCTTCTGAAATAATGTCGAGCATTTTTTGCCGAGGGGCAATGGGATCTGTCACGAGAAGCAGATTAAAATTAACCGAAAAGCCCATAATCACAATGCCTTCAAGGCATATCCAAAAAACGTCATGCGCATTGATCGTTATGATAGAGCATGTACTTTGAAGTTTCATGCATGCCCCGAAGTGGGCGTTCCAGCCGTTTTGCCTCTGCTGGAAATTGCGCAATCAAATTTTGCGCGGGAGATTCGGCATCGCGACGATATAATCGCTTGTTGCTTCCGTCCTCCCGCATCAGAAAATAATAAGGGTCAGACAAAATCCCAATTTCCGACGGCGCGCCGTGCGTGATCGTATAGGCATTTCGCTGCCCGTCAAATCGCGGGTCTAACAAATCTTTTCCTAGCGTTGTATTTTGATATTGTTTTTTTGCCAGACCGGACAGGGTGGGAAGAATATCAATTTGACTGGCAACACGCGAATCGCGCCTTCCTTCAGGAATAAATTTTGGCGCGTAAATTAAAAACGGAACGTGAAACGTGGAAAGACCCAAATCCGCCTCCCAGGATGGCGTCGTCTCTCCCCTTCCGGTGGGGGTGCCATGATCGCCAAAAAAGACGAAAAAAGTATTTTCAAAATAGGGCTCCTTTTTCGCCTGTTCTAAAAATTGCGCGATACTATGATCTAAAAAACGAAACGCGTTCCATTCGGCAACGGACTCAAATCCGTTTTTTTGAAGCGTGTCCAAATCAGGGGATTGTTGCAAAAATCCGCCGCTGTCTTCCGGAATGGTGTAGGGACGATGATTCCCCGCCGTTTGAATATAAGCAAAAAACGGTTTATCCGTTTGTTTTAAGACCGCGTTCGCCTCCTCAAAAAGTGCCAAGTCGGAAATTCCCCAAACGTCAACACGCGGAGATTTGAAATTTCCCTCCTCATAAATTTTAAGATCAGGAATATTGTGCGAAAGCAGTCCGCGAATATTGCCCCAGCTCGCGCTGCCGCCCAGAAAGTAAAATTTGTCATAGCCGGTCAATGCGTTGATAATCGTATTCTGGCAAATAACCACTGGATTGCGCGTGGAGGTGTTATGCGTTTCGGTATCTGGAGTGCCGGTTAATGTCGCAAAAACCGCGCGAGCTGTTCCCCAATGCGGCGTAAAAAATTGATCGAAGAAAATCCCTTTTTTTGATAATGCATTAAAATAAGGTGTGGAATTTAACGCGCTCCCATAAAGACCCGTCTTCTGATAGGAAAATGATTCCAGCTGAACGAGTATGATGTTAGGGACGGCGATATTGCCACTTTCGTTGGCCGTGGCAGAAACCTTCCCTGTTGGAACAATGTGCCGCGTAAAATTTAATGGCCTTCTCTCAGCTTTTGGAACCCCTAAATAGTCGGCCATCTCGTCGTAATGTTCCCGAACCACTTTTTCGTCATAACGACTTTTAGTGCCAGCACGAAAGGTATCAATCAAATATAAAACGGGATTGAGCGCGATGGCCGAGGCAAAGGGGCTGGTGCTATAGAAGGCATCGCTCCAACGCAGCGGATAGTTCGATATCTTTCCATAAATCCCAAAAATAATAACAAGGGACGAAAGACCAATGATCACACTCTTTTGAACACGGCTTTTTACAGGCCATTCTGATTCAGAATCTTTTTTGCTGAACCGTTCAAGAAGGCTTCCAACAAAAAAGTGAAATAAAGCAATCGCAAAAAACAACGCCAGCACAATACGCACGATAGGATAAGTCTCCCAGAGCATCTCAATGGAGATTGCCGCATCTTCCAGCAAAGAGACAGCCGCCGCATTTAAGCGAATATGCAGATAAGAAAAATGGCCGAAATCAAAACCATAAACGAGCAAAATGAGTGTCGTTACGCCTGTCAGATAATAATGCCAAAAAGAACGGCTAAAGCGCGTGTTAAATAAATGAAGCACCCTGAAAGATGAAAACAACATGACCGGCAAAAGTAAAACCAACGCCAGTCTGACATCAAACTTGAATCCCAAATAAAAAGAGTGCAGCAATAGGGAGAGCGAAAGGGGATGCGCCGGGTCTTTGAAATAAATACAAAAGGCCAATCGAAGCCCCGAAAACGATCCGACCCAAAGGGCGGTTATGGACATGAAGAAACGAAGACGCGCCGGCATCCTTACCCCTTTTGATCTGCGATAATCGTTTGATAAAATTGGGTGATACCAATCGGAAAGAGCGGCGCAATGATAATCCCAATGAGGTTTTCAAGCAGTGACCAAGAAGGGGCATCGGGGTTCGGAGTCGTATTCATATCGCCTCCTTGTAAGACGCCCATCAGCATGCCAAAGAGGAGGAAGATCGCAAACAAAAGGGTGAAGAGCATAAAGGCGTCAAACTCCCTTCCCGTCATCAGAAACCAACTTCTATTTAAGGCGTGCATCCCGCGGCGGCCTTCAAAGAGCACAACAGCAGTCACGAGAGAAAATTTCAAACAGAGAAAAACGACCCCGCCCATGGCAACGGATAAAAGCAACGAAATAATGAATCCGCCTCCTGATTCGCTTGCACCAGTTTTATAAAGAAAAAACATAATAGAAGTAAAAAGCGCGGCCGCGCCAATGATCAATCCTGTCAGTAGATTTGCCCATAACAGTGGGCCCCCTTGGTCAAAAGTTTGTAGCGTGGATGAAACAGCGTGCGCTTCCTCGTTGCGATCTCGTTTCCAAACAAATCTTGCGAGCGCCCCGGCAATCAATAAATAGAGCCAAAAATTTATGATGAGCCACAAAACGGATGTGATGCCGATGGTCATCGTCTGACCGAGATGTTCGGAAAGCCATTCGGGAGAAAGATTTTCAGACAGCACCAATAACCGCTTAAGTGGAGACAAGGCCAGTCCGATGATCGAAATGCTTTGGGAGAGCAATCCAAACAGAAGGCAATCGGAAAGATTTTCGCGATAAAACCGAACCGTTTTTTGTGCGATTTGTAAAGGGCCTGTCATTATTTAGTGTACAAACGAAGATTGACAGAAAGCACTGCTCTTGGCTAGTATGACGGCCTTTCCTAATATCGTCCCTATCGTCTAGTTCGGCCTAGGACATCGCCCTTTCACGGCGGTAACAGGGGTTCAAATCCCCTTGGGGACACTTCTCGCGGATGGCGAGAACGCTTCGCGCTACTCTTCGTTCAAATCCCATCGGGGACACAACATCGTGAGGGGTGCCTCTAAAAAAGAATTTGAGTCTGGACAAAAACCTCGTCCTGATCATCCCCAATCTTCCCTTTTACATTCTTACTCTTCCGATATGTGACCTGCGCTTTAATATCATGCCCGGAAAGATAGAGATTCACCCCTGCCGATTTCCGATCCCACTTTGCCGCATACTTGTCCGCATCCTGTATTTCATATCCACCGACCAACTCCACGCGATTCGGCCAAATCATATATCCCCCCTCCAAGGCCATCTGCGTTAAAGTGGTTTTCCCCGCCTTGTAGAGTCCCCCAGTGACGGCTGGAGCAATCATGCTGACATTAAGCGTGTTGTACTGTGCATCAAGAGAGAATCCCGCCCATCGCAATGCGGCACTCGCTTCATAACCTTTTACGCCATCCACATCCGGCTTCTTTTGTCCATCATCAATACCATTTTCCAAAGTATGAATATTATTATCGCCGTCATTATGCCAATTCATTGCGGCAAGGCTAATTGTTGCTTTCGTCTTCTTTTTGAGTTGTCCTTGAGAAAGAGGGAGCGAACCGAATGGATGAAGATCAACCCGAGCCGTCATAAGCCACCCCTCGTTCAAATCAAGTGCGCCACTGGGGGTTTCGGCGGGGCTGATAAAATAAAGCGCATCTTGATCCGGCACGATATTTTCACTTCCGACAGAGACAGCATACGCAAATTTCTTGCTGGCGTTATTGGCTTCAAATCGAAGCCCCATCGCTCGGTCGGGTGAGCCATATTTATTCTCTCCAACAAATTGGGGTTCAATCAGTTGATGCTTCGAATCGGAAGTCATAAATGCACGAGAAAAAACAGCCTTGCTATTTCCCAGTGTCAGCTTTTTATTTTTAAATCCACTATATTGAACATAAGCATCTTTAACCCCCACCTTAGACTTCCCCATATCCCACTGAAGTCTTCCCTTCCAGTTCTCATAAAGATCGCCCTCGATAAATGGCCGCAACCGTCGAAAGAACAAACTGTCTCTTTGGTCGGTTTTCTTATCACTACTTACATACTGAAGTTGAATTTGGCCTCCTGCCTGAAATGTGCCCGACTCCTCCGCCGCAAAACCATAAGAAGCGGTCAGGGAAATAAGGGTGCTGAACAGAATCCGTAATGAATTAATTAAAAAAAATTTATTTATTTTCATTTTTTGTATTGATCCTTTGATTGATTTGTTTTTGTAGGCGATTCAAATGGCTTGATCATATCATTATCGTGACATTAAATTCCAATATCCGCTGCGCCATAAATGTCTTCCACCCAGTGAAAAAGTAAAATTGACAATCAATAAGGGGATTGCTATCGTTTCAGACGATGCAAAATGACGCTCAAATCAAACAGGCCGCCGCAATTTTAAGAGAAGGTGGCATCGTCGCGTTCCCAACGGAAACCGTTTACGGACTGGGCGCACGCGTCTTTGATCCCTCTGCCATTTCACGCATCTACCAAATTAAAGGCCGGCCAAACGATAACCCACTCATCGTCCATATTGCTGATAAAAATCAATTGCTATTACTCGCATCAAGTATCCCAGAAAAGGCAGATGCACTCATACAACAATTTTGGCCCGGCCCATTAACGCTTGTCTTGAAAAAATCAGAGACCGTTCCGGCGATGGTCTCGGCCAATCTGGAGACGGTCGCCATTCGAATGCCCAATCATCCGGTCGCGTTGGCATTACTCAACGCACTGAACGAACCCATTGCGGCACCCAGCGCCAATCGCTCCGGAAGGGTTAGCCCGACCTGTGCAGCGCATGTGCGGGAATCCCTCGGAAACAATATTGATTTTATATTGGATGGCGGCCCCTGCACGGTCGGTTTGGAATCCACCGTTTTGGATCTCACATCTGATCCCCCCACGCTCTTGCGTCCCGGCGCAATCACAATGGAGGCGATTGAGGCCGTGATTGGGCCTATCGTCCTTTTTCAAAATAGCACGCAAACCGCAGCCTCTCCCGGAATAAATCACTCGCACTATCAGCCCGCGTGCTCCGTTGTTTTGGTGGATCAGTATGCGTTGCATATTGCTTTGGGAGATCATCTTCGATCGGAAAAACGGCTGGGAATGATTTCGTTTCAAAATGGGCAACGTGCCCTGCGAGGACAGGAGATGGATAGATCGCTCTTTGCCTACACGCGCGTCATGACCGATCTTTCCGATTATGCGAGAAATCTTTTCGCGGCCTTTCATGAGGCCGAAGAGGCCAATGTCGAAATTTTATTGGTGGAGAAGGTGATCAAAACGGGACTGGGATTGGCGATTATGGATCGGCTCGAACGCGCCGCTTTATCAAAATCATAATGGGAGAAAATCATGGAACTGGGAACAACATTCACGCAATTTTTAATCGAACAACAACGGAAATATCCGGCGGCAACAGGCGATTTCACTTCGCTCCTTTCGGAAATCGCAACGGCAGCAAAAATTCTTTCACGCGAAGTGAATAAGGCCGGACTGATTGATCTATTCGGCTATAACGGCAAGCAGAATGTCCATGGCGAGCAGGTTCAAAAACTGGATCAATTCGCAAACGATACGTTTATTAAGGCACTCTGCCATACGGGGCATCTCATTGGTATTGCCTCGGAAGAAATGGAAGAACCGTATCAAATTCCCGATTCTTGCCCCAAGGGAAAATATGTTTTCATGATGGACCCACTGGATGGTTCGTCCAATATTGATGTGAATATCAGTATCGGCTCGATCTTCTCAATTTATCGCAGAAAGGGCGATTCAGAAAACGCAACCATGGACGATTTTCTTCAAAAAGGGCGCGATCAAATTTGTGCCGGATATATCATCTATGGCTCCAGCACGATGATGGTTTACACAACGGGTGTGGGTGTACACGGTTTCACATTAGATCCGGGGATTGGAGAATTTCTTTTGTCGCATGAGAATATTCAGATTCCGTCTCGCGGAACGTATTATAGTATCAACGAAGGAAACGCCCTCAATTGGGAAAAGGGGGTTTCCTGTTATGTCGAGCAAGCCAAGCAAAAGGGGAAAAGCGCACGCTATGTTGGATCGCTGGTTGCCGATTTTCACAGAAATCTCCTCAAAGGGGGCGTCTTTCTTTATCCGTCTGATCGTAAAAACAAAAATGGAAAATTGCGGCTGCTTTACGAGGCATCGCCGTTGGCCTTTATTGTCGAGCAGGCACAAGGGAAAGCAACCGATGGCACAGAAAACATACTCGATAAGATACCGGAGAAATTACACCAGCGGATCCCGTTGATTATCGGATCTCCCGAAGATGTGGACGAAGTCGTTGCTTGCCTCTCATCATAGGATTTTATTTTGCCTGCTGTTCCTAAAAAAAAGACAAAGGTCTCTACCCAAGTTACGCTGGAGGATATCGAAAGGCGGGTGCGTCTCTACGCCCCAAACGCCGATTTTACGCATATTTCCGACGCCTACCAATTTTCTCTGAAAGCGCACGCCGGCCAGACGCGACAATCCGGAGAACCCTATATTCATCATCCGCTTGAAGTGGCAATGCTGCTCACCCAGCTGTCGCTTCCCCCGTCTTCGATCATTGCCGCGCTGCTGCATGACCTGATTGAGGACACGCCCGTTACGTGCGAGGACATCGAAAAAAAGTTTGGGAAAGAAGTCGCCACGCTGGTTTCAGGCGTCACGAAGATTGGCCAAATTGAATTTCGGAGTCTCGAGGAAAAACAAGCCGAAAATTTTAGAAAAATGATTGTCGCGGTGGCGCAAGATTTTCGCGTGCTGCTCATTAAATTGGCGGATCGTTTGCACAATATGAGAACGCTCTCCGCGCTCTCGGAGGAAAAACAAAAACGCATTGCGCAAGAAACGATGGAGATATACGCCCCATTGGCCAATCGGCTGGGGATTGGCTGGATGAAATCGGAGTTGGAAGATTGCGCGCTTCGATACTTAAAACCGGATGTCTATCAAATGCTCGTGAAGAAGGTGCAAACCGATTTGCAAACGCGCACCGCCTATATTGAAACGGTGATCTTTGAGGTCAAAAAGAAACTCTCCGAAAATAAGATCAATGGCAGAATTCAAGGCAGAACGAAACATTTGGTCGGCATTTATCAAAAAATGACGCGATTGGGCGTTCCCTTCGAGGAGGTCTATGACTTAATGGGCATCCGGATTATGACTGATTCACAGATGAATTGTTACGCGATTTTAGGCTTGATCCATTCGCTCTGGCCTCCTGTTCCGAACCGATTCAAAGACTATATTGCCATTCCCAAGCCCAACCTCTATCAATCTTTGCATACGACGGTCGTCTGTCTGGAAGGTCAGTATGTCGAGTTCCAAATCCGAACTGAAGAGATGAATAAAATTGCTGAAGAGGGGGTTGCTGCGCATTGGGTCTATAAGGAAGGCGGGCCGATTCGAGACAAGGACGAGAAGGCGTTTGCGTGGCTTCGGCAGTTGATTGAGTGGGAGCAGGAGATTGTGGACACGCGCCAATTCATGGAGTCTGTGAAGACCGATCTTTTTGGAGACGTGATTTATATTTACACGCCGAAAGGGGATGTCAAAGAGCTGCTTCGCGGTTCCACCCCAATTGATTTTGCGTACGCGGTACATACCGAGGTGGGAAATCATTGCGTCGGAGCGAAGGTCAACGGAAAAATGGTACCGCTTGGTTACACATTAAAGAATGGGGAGCAAGTTGAAATCTTGACGGTGAAAAGTCATTTTCCGAATCGAAATTGGCTGAAACTGGTCAAGACGCCGAAGGCCAAGGCAAAGATCAAACATTTTATTTTAACAACAGAGCGCACGCGCAGTATCGAGATTGGGAAAAATATTTTAGAGCGCGAGTTAAAAAAAATACAGTTAAATCCAAAAGAAATTTTTAAGTCCGATCAATTGCTCTCCTCGATCAAGTCGGCTGAGATATTAGATTTAGATAGTCTTTTCGCGGCAATTGGTTATGGCAAACTCCGTTCCGCCTCCGTGATTGCACCGCTACTTCCTGAACTTCATTTTAAGGGGGAGCCTCCCCAAACAGAAACGAAGAAAAAGGCGGGGGGTGGCGGCATCAAGGTGACGGGTTTGGGGGATATCATGGTGCATATTTCTCGCTGCTGCGCGCCGGTACCGGGTGATTCGATTATTGGATTTGTCACGCGGGGACGCGGGGTCTCGATTCACGCCACCCAATGCTCCAATATTGATCATTTTGATTATAACGACGATCGCGTGGTGGAAGTGTCGTGGGAGCAAGGCGCTGGCGTGACCCACCCAGTGGAGATTTCCGTGCTCAGTGTGGATCAGCCGGGCGTTTTGGCCGCGGTCTCGACCGCCATTTCTGAAGCGGTGGCAAACATTAGTCGTGCCGAGATTCTCACCACACAAGATAAAAAGGCCTCGCTCCATTTTTCAATTGCGATTCAAAACGCGAATCATTTGCAACGGGTATTAAATAACATCGAAAAAGTAGAAGGGGTATTGAAAGTGCATCGCAGTAAAAAAGGATTAGTGAAATGACGGTCTCGACGACAAAGAAGCAGATTCAACAAAAGATAGCGGCGGCCTTGGCTCCTTGTCATCTTTCGATTATTGATGAGACATGGAAACATGCCGGTCATGCCGGTGCCATTTCCGGCAAAGGACATTTTATTATTCACTTGGTCTCTGAACAATTTGAGGGAGTTTCACTCTTGAATCGAAATCGAATGGTCTTTGATCTTTTGAAGGTGGAGATGGAGACCCTCATTCATGCGTTAACCCTTCGCGCGCAAACCCCATCGGAATGGGAAATGGGGAAAGGAAGCGCCACACCCGCCGCATCCTTGCCCACCCCCAGTTTTTTACTTTTTGATTTTAGTTGACAGGCGTATACGAG
>JBBTIN010000025.1:0-31248 GCA_038059935.1 Nitrospirota bacterium | reverse complement strand
AAATATACACTAAATTCGAATGAAAAGTGTCTCAAAGTCATTGACATGTTCCGCACACCCAGTTCATCAAAAGGGGCAAAAAAGTGGTATAAAGACTGGTACAAAGAACAATGTAAATTTTGGGGAAGTAAGAGTGAGATTGTTTGGAAAAAATGGGCCAGTGAAAATAAAGACGCATGCGATAAATTTCGCCAACAATTTTTAAAAATCCTTAGAAAGGCATCCCCGGAGCAAATACCAAAACCCCAGAGTTAACCCCATGCCAAAACGAACAGACATTCATAAAATTTTACTCATTGGCTCCGGCCCGATTGTGATCGGCCAAGGATGCGAATTTGACTATTCCGGAACACAAGCCTGCCGATCTTTAAGGGAAGAAGGCTATTTTGTAATCCTAGTCAATAGTAATCCGGCAACGATTATGACCGATTCCGAAATGGCGGATCGCACCTACATCGAACCGATCACCGTTGAGATTCTAGAAAAGATTATCGAACGCGAACGACCCGATGCCGTTTTATCCACGATGGGTGGACAGACCGCACTCAATATGGCAACCGCCCTCCATGAACAGGGGATTCTAAAAAAATACAATGTCGAATTGATTGGCGCAAAATATGAGTCCATTCAGATCGCGGAAGATCGGGCGCTTTTCAAAAAAAAGATGGAAGAGATCGGATTAAAAGTTCCAAAAGGCGGCGCCGTCAAAAGCCTTGAAGAGGCGATTGCGCTTCAGATTCCGTATCCCGCGATTATCCGCCCCTCCTTCACACTCGGTGGTGGCGGCGCGAGTATCGCTCACACCCCAGAGGAGTTTGAGTCGTCGGTTTTGTATGGGCTTGCGATGAGTCCAATCCATGAAGTACTCGTTGAACAATCTATTTTGGGCTGGAAAGAGTTTGAACTGGAGGTGATGCGCGATAAAAACGACAATGTCGTCATCGTCTGCTCGATTGAAAACATAGACCCGATTGGAATCCATACCGGAGACTCCATTACCGTTGCGCCAGCGCAGACGTTGACCGATAAACAATATCAACTGATGCGAAACGCGGCGATTCAGATTATGCGCGCGGTGGGCGTTACGTCTGGCGGATCAAACGTGCAATTTGCGATTCATCCAGAAACGGGCGAAATGCAGATTATCGAGATGAATCCACGCGTTTCCAGAAGTTCCGCCCTGGCCTCCAAGGCCACCGGTTTTCCGATTGCCAAAATTGCCGCGAAGCTCGCGGTTGGAATGACACTGGATGAAATCCAAAACGATATTACTCGTGCGACGCCCGCTTGTTTTGAGCCTACTATTGATTATGTGGTTGTGAAGATGCCGCGATTCGCGTTTGAAAAATTTCCCACTGCGGATTCAACCCTCACGATTAAAATGAAATCGGTTGGGGAGGTGATGGCCATTGGACGCAATTTCAAAGAGGCACTTCAAAAGGCAAGCCGATCAATGGAAACAGGACAGGACGGAATATCAAAAGGATTGCTCTTCTTAAGCAAAACACCCCCTATTTTCTCTTATCTACCTCCTCCCACACACGATTGGTTTTTAAAAGTTTCGGATGCCTTTCGTTCTTCTTCCTCGATTGAAACCGAGAGGTTCCTGTTTGGTGGTGTTGACCCGTGGTTTCTCCAGCAGATTCAAGAAATCGTTGATATGGAGCGGAACCATTTTGGATCTTTTGATGATCCCCGCTTGGGGCTTCGTCAAGCAAAAGAGGCGGGGTTTTCTGATCGCCAAATCGCAGGCATGTTAGCAAAGAAGGTTGATTTCATGGAAGGTAAAGTGGCCGACATGAGGAGAGAATTGGGAATTCGACCCGTCTATAAAAGGGTAGATACCTGTGGCGCGGAGTTTGAGGCACATACCCCTTATTTTTACTCTACATACGATGAAGAATGTGAGGCAAATCCTACTCAACTTAAACCCGATCAGAAAAAGGTCGTGATATTGGGTTCCGGCCCGAATCGGATTGGGCAAGGGGTTGAGTTTGACTACTGCTGTGTTCATGCCGCTTTCGCCGTTCGAGAAATGGGACACGAAGCGATCATGGTCAATTGCAATCCTGAAACCGTCAGCACCGATTACGACATCTCTGATCGCCTTTATTTTGAGCCGCTCACCTTTGAAGATGTGATGAACATTGTAGAGACAGAGAAGCCGACTGATATGATTGTGCAATTTGGCGGGCAAACGCCATTGAAGCTCGCAGCCAGACTTTCAGAAGCGGGCGTTCCTATTTCGGGAACAGATTACAAGAATATTCATCGTGCAGAGAGTCGAGCAGAGTTTAACGCTTTAATTCGGGAATTAGGCTTGAGACAGCCGGAAGGCGATCTAACTCACAATGCAGCAGAAGCCATCACCATTGCCGAAAAGATCGGGTTTCCCGTTTTGATTCGTCCTTCTTATGTCCTGGGCGGCCTTGGAATGAAAATTGTCTATAACAACGAAGACTTAAAGCAGCACATGGGCAGTCTGAATCTTCTACAGGTTCGTCTGGACAGCCACCACCCCCTTTTAATTGACCAATATTTAGAAGATGCTGTTGAGGTGGACGTGGATGCCGTTTGCGATTGCGAGAAAAATGTTTATATCGGCGGGATCATGGAGCATATTGAAGAAGCGGGTATCCATTCAGGCGATTCGGCGTGTGTCCTGCCGCCCATTTCATTAACAGAACCGATCCTAAAAGAAATCAACGACTGGACAGAAAAACTAGCGCAAGAGTTGAACGTAATCGGCCTGATGAATGTTCAATATGCCATCAAGGATAATCGGCTTTATGTCTTGGAGGTCAATCCGCGCGGGTCTCGAACGGTTCCGTTTGTCAGTAAGGCGACCGGTGTTCCGCTGGCCAAAATTGCGATGCGGGTGATTCTCGGTGAAAAGCTGACGAACATGAAAGAACTACAGGATCGTCCGAGACTTAAACATATTGCCGTTAAAGAAGCGGTTTTCCCATTTCTGCGATTGGATGTGGATCCCGAATTAGGGCCTGAAATGAAATCCACAGGAGAGGTGATGGGGATTGATTCCGACTTTGGAATGGCCTACGCCAAGGCCCAGGAGGCTTCCGGAAATAAATTGCCTTTAGGGGGTAAGGTTTTTCTCTCGGTGAAGGATCGGGATAAAGCGCCGCTTTACGAAATCGCAAAACATCTTTTGGCGTTGGGATTTCGTTTGACAGCCACACGCGGAACTGCTCGATATTTGAGCAATCGCGGGATTGACGTAGACACGGTGAATAAGGTTAGCGAAGGATCTCCACATATTGTTGATTCTGTTTTGCAAAGAGAGATACAATTGGTTATTAATACGGGGGGAGGACAAACTTCTCCGACGGACACTTGCTGCATTCGAAAGGTGGTGCTTCAGGTTGGCGTTCCCTACTTTACAACGATTGCCGGGGCAAAGGCTGCAATAGAAGGAATTGTTTCTTTGAAAAAGGGAGAGATGACAGTAACATCCTTAAAAGAATATTACGGAGAAAGAAAAGTATGACAATACCAATGACCAGAAAAGGTTATGAGAAAATCAAAGAGGAAGTCAATCGCCTAAAGAAAGTAGAGCGTCCTCAAAACATTTTGGACATTGCGGAGGCGCGCGCGCACGGCGATCTTTCTGAAAATGCCGAATATGACGCGGCCAAAAACAGACAGGGTCATATTGAAGGACGGATTAAAGAGTTAGAAGGGAAAATGGCGGACGCGGAAGTGATTGATATCCGCAATCTCTCCAACGATAAGGTTGTTTTTGGGACAACGGTTCATCTGATTCATTCGGAATCGGGTGAAGAAAAAATATATGCGCTGGTGGGAACAGAGGAGGCCGATTTGAAAAACGGTCAGATTTCGGTGCAGTCCCCATTGGGTCGGTGTCTGATTGGACACAAAGTCGGAGAAATGGTGAAGGTGATCACACCCGCAAAAACGGTGGAATATGAGATTGTAAAAATTACCGTCGAATAGAATAGATATCGATGCGAGCGACCGTGTGCCCGTGGTACGTTATGGGCGATGCTGTCTTAGACGCCCAACGAGGCGGCTCAATACGCCAGGCGGTCCTACCGCCCTACCAGCCTTTTAGAAGTTTTCGGATCATTTCGACATCTTTTTCGTCGCACCAGAAGTAGGCAGAGTAGCGTTTATCAATCCCCATCGCATAGACGGCTTGCAGGTTAATCCCTTCCTGTCCGATCTGATCGAGCGTTTCGGCCAATGCACCGGCACGATCTTCTCCGCTCAAGTGAAAACAAACACCTTCTTTAATAATCCATCCGGTATATTTGACGGCTCTCCGAAACGCAGGCGGCTCAATGGGGATAGCAACAATATGGGCATTACCACGACCAATACCAAAACTCAGGACGGCTGCCAGATTGATTTCATGTTCAGCCATATGTTTCGCAAATCTTGCGGTTTCGCCGGGCTGATCATGTCCTGAAATTTCAAAAGAAGTAACTCTCGAGATATCCATAGAAACCCCTGAAAAATACCTTTAAAGGAAGTTTGATTTTTTTACTTTTGGTCTTATGGCAATTTCAGCTAAAACTTTTCTAAAACGATTACTCCAATAATCTCGTTTCTCCTTTTTCCACTCGGTTCGTTCACGCACTTCTTCCACAGTAGGAGAAATTTGTTTCATTAGGTCCTGTTTGGGTGACACTTTAAGCTTCAAAGCAACAGAGTCGACGGGCTTCTGTTTTTTGTTCTTTAACGTGCTAATTTTGGATACAACGGGTTTCTTAGTTTTCATCTTATAGTATAAGCCCTTAATTATAAGGGCAAAATGCCATTATTGTCAAGAACGCAAATCGCGCCTGTGATAGCCTAAACAAAATGTCAGTGTAACAGCCAGAACAAAATGTCAGTAAGATAGCTCCTGTGTGTAACCGAAAAGACAGGAGGGGAAGGGTGAGTTTCATATAAACATGTCATTCCCGCAATTTTTAGGCGGGAATCTATGGTTTTATGATAAGAGATTCCTGCCATAAACATGCAGGAATGACAGATCACTTTTCAAATTCACCCACTACCAGAATTCGAGTGCTATTTGTCAGTGACAAATAGCACTGCCGTTGGACATCAATAAAACAGCATGTTAGTATCTTCGCATCATACCAACTAAAAATGCTTTTATGCCGTTAGATAAAATTTACGATCCATCCAAAGTCGAAGAAAAGTGGGCAACACACTGGGCAGAATCAGCCGAGTTTCAGGCCAATCCCCAGTCGGATCAACCCGCTTTCTCAATGGTCATTCCTCCGCCAAACGTCACGGGATCACTACATCTAGGACACGCCTTAAATACCACCCTGCAAGACATTCTAGCGCGATACAAACGGATGAAGGGATTTAACGTCCTTTGGGTGCCGGGCACCGATCACGCCGGCATCGCGACGCAAAATGTCGTTGAACGTCAACTGGCCAAAGAAAGCATCAGCCGCCATGATATTGGCCGCCGCGCCTTTATTGAAAAGGTCTGGGACTGGAAGAAAACATCCGGCGGAACGATTATCAGTCAGCTCAAACGACTAGGAGCATCCTGCGACTGGAGCCGCGAACGATTCACACTCGATGAGGGACTCTCCAAGGCGGTCTCCGATGTTTTTATTCGGCTTTATCAAGAGGGTCTGCTCTATCGCGATAAACGGCTGATAAACTTTTGCTTTCGATGCCAAACCGCACTTTCCGATATTGAGGTCGAACACGAAGAAACCAACGGTAAGATGTACCATATTAAATATCCGCTCGCAGATGGATTGCATTATTTGATCGTCGCAACAACCCGGCCAGAGACAATGCTGGCCGATACCGCCGTTGCCGTTCACCCTGAAGATGACCGATACAATTCACTCATTGGAAAAGAAATTGCCCTTCCGTTAACAGATCGAACGATTCCGATTGTTGGAGATCCGATTTTGGTAGATCGCGAATTTGGAACCGGCGCGGTCAAGATCACACCCGGCCACGACTTTAACGACGAAGCAGTCGGCAAGCGACATCAACTCGATATTATTTCACTTTTCGACTCGCGTGGAAGAATTGCTTTACTCAATAACCTCCCCATTTTCGAGGCGAGAGCAGATGTCGTCAAACAGCTTGAAGCGCAAGAGCTTCTCATTAAGATAGAAGATCATCGCCACGCCATTGGCGTTTGCTATCGGTGTAAAACCGTTGTGGAGCCGACGCTTTCTACACAGTGGTTTGTCCGAATGAACGATCCAAAAAACTCTCTCGTAAAACCGGCTATTGACGCCGTTAACAATGGAGAGATTCGGCTGATTCCAGACGCTTGGAAGAACAATTATCTGGGATGGATGGAGAATATTCAAGACTGGTGCATCTCGCGGCAGATTTGGTGGGGGCATAAAATCCCCGCATGGTATTGCCATGGTAGCGATAAAGACCAATGCCAACTGATATGCAATCAGCCAATCGTCGCTGCAACCCCTCCAACGAAATGTCCCCATTGTGGCTCCACCGATCTTCGCCAAGACACGGATGTTTTGGACACATGGTTTTCCTCCGCGCTTTGGCCTTTCTCCACACTGGGCTGGCCTGAAGAGACGCCATTACTTAAAAAGTTTTATCCGACCACCACACTGATTTCAGGGTTTGATATTCTCTTCTTCTGGGTCGCCCGAATGATCATGATGGGACTTCATTTTACAAAACAGGTTCCGTTTCAAGATGTTTATATCCATGCCCTCGTGCGCGACGCACAGGGACAAAAAATGAGCAAATCAAAGGGCAATGTGATTAACCCATTGGAGATCATGGAACGATATGGCACCGACGCGCTGCGATTTACGCTCGCATCAATGGCCTCGCCGGGACGCGATATCAATCTTTCCGAAAACCGCATCGAAGGGTATCGCAACTTTGCTAATAAAATCTGGAACGCAACACGATTCATCCTGATGAACATGCCAAATGGGGAGGTGCCTAACGCCCCTTCTCAAAATCCAGCAGACGTTTGGATTCGTCTCCGTTTGAATGAAACGATTCAATCCGTAGAGAGCGCAATGGATCGTTATCGAATGGATGAGGCCGCCGAGACTCTTTATCAGTTTGTGTGGCACGAGTATTGTGACTGGTATCTGGAACTCTCCAAAGTCACATTACAAGCGAATGAAACAAGAGAGGGAACAATCGCAACGATGAGAAGCGTCTTTAGCGATATCCTCGCGCTCCTCCATCCATTCATGCCGTTTATCACGGCGGAACTCTCCCCTGATTTTTCGCAGGGGTCGTACCCCACCGACAAGGCACTTTCCTTTCCAAAAAGTGATCCGGCATTTTCAAGTCATCCTGATTCTGTCGCAACGGCCGCATCGGTTCAGGTTTTAATCGCAACAATTTCGGAAATTCGCAATCGCCGTGGCGAGATGAATATTCCCCCTTCTGAAAAAATGTCGCTTCTAATTGGCGGAACGTCCGCAGCGGGCGGAGCGTCCGCTGCGGATAGCAAAGAAGATGCCATTGCCAATTATCTCCCTTATATAAAAAGATTAGCCGGAATTGAGACTGTGACATTTGGGTCTGCTTCTCCGAAATTCTCATCCCATTTTGAAAATGGATGGGGAACGTTTCATCTTTTACTAGATGAAGCGCGTATCAAAAAAGAAATCGAGCGGCTGACAAAGGTATTGCAAAAAACAGAGAAGGAATTAGACGGCTTGCAAAGTCGCTTGAACGCGCCCGATTTCATCAAGGCCCCAGCAGAAGTTCAAGAGACGCTTCATCTACGTCTTAGGGAAATTTCACAAAAAAAAGATCAAGTAATTGCGCAACTTTCTAAAATGGAATAGGGCATCTCTAAAAAACCGTGGCAAAAAAGAAACTCGGTATTTTGCTTTCGACTTCATCGAACGAAAATTTTGAAACGGTTCTCGTGCTAACCCAAGAGGCACTCCAACAGGACGTCCTTGTTTATCTTTATTTTATTGATGATGGGGTCACTCACTTAAATCGTTCGGAGATGCACCCGTTATCTGATGCGGGTGTTAATCTATTTGCCTGCGCGTATGGGGCAGAACGACGCGGTGTACCGCAAAACGATTTTGTCGTCTTTTCGGGACTGGTTACCCTCGCAGATATCATCAAAGGCTGCGATCAGTTTCTCTCATTTCCGCCAACGGGCGGAGGCGAGGACGACTGCTGTCGCAGTCTATAGAACATATCGGTCACCAAGAAGAGTCTCATGGCTTCCAAAGTTCTTATATTAGTTCAAGGTGACCCCAGAGTAAGCCATCGTCCAACCGAAGCCGTGCGAATCGCACTTGGACTTTTCGCTGCCAATCTGGAAGTTCATTTAATCTTGTCGGGAGATTCTTATTATTTGCTGACAACCAAATTGGATAATTGTATTGATGGCGACTTGGCAAAGCAATATCTTATTAGTTTGAAAAGTTTTATCTCAACTTTTTATGTCGAGCAAGATCAGAAATGTGACCTGATAGGAGATGAATACCCGGTTACTTTTTTAAGTCGAGATGAAATTGAACAGAAAATTGCTTTGGCAGAATTAGTGATTCGGTTCTAACTTGGGTTTTTCTTTTGTCAGTCTTCGATACAGCTGGTGAAATTCAACCGTAGACAACGCCGGATTTTTAAGTTGCTCTAACGCTTCAGGTGAGATCGCAACAGGAACCAATTCATCAAACGCGGAGGTGCCAATCGCAATCTGATGAGGATGAAACCGAAATTGCGGCATCAGATGGGTGACTCCGCGATTATAGGTGATGGCCGTATCAATCACCAGCCGCGCGACATCCGCCGAGATGTTGCTTCCCACCGCAATATTCATTGGTGGGTTTCCCTTCCTAAAAAATTGGGGCTGAACCTTTTTGATCGAAAAGTTTGCAAACCGCTCTTTGATCATCGGAACGTCGGCTCTGCGCTCCGGCGCCAAAAAAATATCAACAAATATTTTTTCTTCTGCCCACGATATACCAACAAACAGAAAAAATAGAAATAATGTGACGGTTATTTTTTTCATATTTTCATAGCAGGCGACGTGCGCCTCTAAAACGTTTCTTCCAATAAGGAAGTGTTATATCTTCAATATGAACAGCACCATGGAGACTCGGCGCATGGATAAACTTTCCTTCTTTAATATAAATTCCAGTATGCCAATTATCCGATTTTGAAATCTTAAAAAAAACAAGATCGGCCGGCTGCAATGAAGATGTGACAGCGCGTCCTGCTTTGGATTGCTCCTTTGCCATTCTCGGCAACGAAATGCCAACCGCATTCTGAAAGACATACGACAGGTATCCGCTACAATCAAATCCGCTGCTTGGACTCATTCCGCCATAACGATAGGGCGTTCCCAAGAGCGACCGCGCGAGAGAAAGAACGCGAGACTGATTGTCGGTTTCTGATGACCCCGATACAAAATCCTCCAGAAGCGTTACGGGAGCATGAACAGAACGGCTTGTCGCGCAGCCGGAAAATAGAAACGCCACCAAAAAAGTGACTAGAAGGGCGAACGATCTGTGTTTATCTATAATTGGTAAATTGTAGATCAATTTTGAAATCTTGTGATTTTACAAATGCCATCACGTCTTGCAGTTGATCTTTGTCTTTTCCCAAAACGCGAATTTGATCGTCTTGAATTTGGGTCTGGACCTTAAATTTTCCATCGCGAATCGCCTTCGTGATTTCCTTTGCCTTTTCAGACGCAATGCCTTGTAAAACTGTCACTTTTTGTCTAACGGTATCACCCAGTGCCTTCTCTACCTTCTCATAAACGAGTGCTTTTATTGAGACGTTTCTTTTGATCATCTTCGATTGCAAAATATCTACTAACGACTTGAGTGTATATTCGTTATTCGTTTTCAAAATAATGGCCTCTTCTTTTTCAAGCGCGATTTCACTTTGGGTGTCTTTCAAGTCAAACCGTTGGCGAATCTCTTTGCTGGTTTGTTCAACGGCATTTTTAACTTCTTGCCACTCGACTTTGGATGTCATATCAAAAGAATAATTATCGGCCATAAAACCTCCCGTATTTTTTCAGTGAAAATACAGTGAATGCAGATACGATGTCAATCGGTTCTGTCCATAATAAATTGATCTGTTCAAACCCTATAGAGAGTATGCTATATTCGCCATTCTTATCAATCGTGTAGAGCTTGGATCCAGAGAATTGCTATGAAGACTATTTTGTTTTTTGTTTTATTTGGACTTGTCGCCTGTGAACTGCCAAAAACAGAAGAACCGCCTAAAGCGGAAGTTGCAACGGGGTGGGAAAAACAGAACAGTCATTTGCAATCGTCTCTGGGCGGACTGTTCTTTTTGAATGAAAAAGTGGGATGGATCAGCGGAAATAAGGGAGTCGTTCTTCACACGACCGACGGGGGAAACCACTATACGCCTCAACAAACCGGTACCGATAAACTCCTTGTTTCAATCTTTTTTGTGGACGCAAAAAACGGATGGGCTGTGGGGGATCAAGAAACAATCATACAGACATCAAATGGCGGTCAGACATGGACTTTGCAAGTGGCAACGATGGCTACAACGCCTTCCAGTAGCGATCCCGTAGAGAAATCGCCCGGTCGCGCAAGGGGCAAGAAAAAAGATTTCACCGGACTTTTTTTCATAGACAAAGACCGTGGATATGTAACCGGATCGAAAGGAACACTTTTTTCGACCGTGAATGGCGGCCAAAATTGGACACCCATCCCGCTTTTGTTTAGAGGCATACTGACTTCAGTCTTTTTTATCTCTCCAGAAGTTGGATGGATCTCTGGGGATGGCGGAACCATTTTTTATACGGAGGATGGCGGAGCGCATTTTGCCCGGCAAACGACAGGGACAGCGAAAGACCTTCATCGGCTCTTTTTTATCAATAATAAGACGGGTTGGGCGGTTGGCGGAAATGGACTCATTTTGGGAACAAAAGACGGTGGGCAAAATTGGACAACACAAACAAGCGGTGTCCCGACATTTTTACTGGGCGTTTCGTTTGTGAATGAAAAGATGGGATGGGTAACCGGTGCAGGAGGAACGATCTTGCACACACAAGATGGCGGGGCGACATGGATGCAACAGCCGTCCAACACCATTGATTTTCTGATTAGTACCGTTTTTCTCAATGAGAAGATGGGTTGGATTGCTGGGACGAAGGGGACAATTCTACATACAAAAAAGGGCGGCATGCCACCACCATCAGTTACCCCCATCAAACCTGTGGATCATTGACTTGTAAAAAAAAGTTGTGTTAGCCTGATCCCCTATTCACAGGAAAGATGATCTAAAATGGATGAGTATATTCCGCCTAAAGATTACGAACGTCCAAACGATCCAAAAGTTTTCGACATGTTAGTCATTGTCGGACTGGTCTTTAATGTCTTGATTGTTGTCTTTATTCTTCTTTATTGGCTTGACCTTCTTTAACAACCATCCCTGCTAATCGCAAACCTCCTCCATCTAGACACAACTGTCTTATAAGTGCCCACTTGGTTCATTCCATTTTTGATTCGGAAGCGCAAGTGAAAATGGCCGTTCGACCCACAAGAAAAGTATGGCGGTCGGAATCAGTGTCAGACAAAACATGGGCAGAAGAAAAATAAAGAAAAGCAAATGACCATAGGTTGTCGTGGGCGTTACAATAGATGAAAGTCCCAAAAACAGTAAATTAAGAACCAACCCATGTAGTAAATAATAAGAGTAGCTCATGTTCCCAAGCCAACGTAACGGTGTAAAAGAAAAGAAACGGGGTAGCCATGCCGTGGAATTTTGGAAACAGACTAAACAAAAAATAAAAAACGCAATAAAAAGAATGGCTATTTGAATGACATATAATTGTGGGCTATTACTATAAGGCACGAGTGCCAGTAGCCCCACGACCAGCGCCAACAAACCCGTAGCACTTTGTGGCCTCGGCGCGTGGTCACTACGCATTGCCTCGTAGAGCAGAATTCCAGCGATGAACATGACGATTCTGGGGCTCCCGCCGATTAAAATACTAAATAGGGTGATCAGCACCGATAAACACAGAAAAAATACTACGCGCCAAATCGGGCTACGATCCCGCAATCTGAAGATTAAGATGATAAATGGAATGATCAAATAATAGAGCATCTCGTAGCTCAACGACCAAGCGACGTCTATCATGGGCATGATTGGAAAAATTCCAGGTAATAAGAGAAAATTTTGAACAAGATAGATCATCCCCTCTACGACGGTTCCTGGAATTTTATTTTTTGAAGGGAATGCGAATGACAGAATAATATAACCGATAAATATGACAACGAAGGTCGGATAAATCCGCTGAATACGCCTCGACATAAACCGAAAGAATGTCTGATGCCTAGAAATTAAAGAGCTATAAATAAGATAGCCGCTTAGAACAAAAAATAAATCGACTCCTGCGTGACCAACAGATTGCAGTTTTTGGGCAAACGCAAAAATATGGGATTCCCTTGATAGCCATGGGCCCACATGCGTAACGTAATGAACGATGAAAACAAGGAAGACGGCAAAGCCCCGCAAGCCCTCCATTGGGCTGATGTTTTTCAAGGAGCCCCCCCTTGATAATTCAAACCTTTTTTCTAGATAGTCTATATTCAGAAAATACCCCCTGCCGTTTTAATCCAAAAAGACTATCATAAAGCCAGAACAAAATGTTAGTCATATGGCTCCTGTGTGTTGGAAAAAAGAGAATAAAATTAACATGAAACAAAACAGAAAAAGGGATGATTCTAGAAATAAAGTTATGCTACAATCCGATGATTTATCTGAAAGGAAGAGATGGAAGTAATTCTTGCTGAATATGCTGGTTTTTGCTTTGGCGTAAAGCGGGCAGTCAAAATGGCCTTTACCGCGGCAGAAAATAAAGAACAAAACGTCCATACATTGGGGCCGCTCATTCATAATCCACAGGTCGTTGGACGCCTCGCTGAACAAGGGGTTCGTAAAGCCGATTCCCTGACCGAAATTCAAGATGGCATTGTCATTCTTCGCTCTCATGGGGTTTCCTCTCCACAAATTGAATTGGACGCAAAAGCAAAAGGGCTGACCGTGTTGGACGCGACCTGCCCCTTTGTGACCAATGCACAGCGCTATGCGAAGCAGTTGGTGGACGAAGGGTATCAAGTGATCATGGTGGGCGATAAACATCATCCAGAGACTTTGTCGGTGCTGGGTCACGCTGGAGGCGATATCCTTGTGACCGAAGACGCCGAAGAAATTCAGAAATGGCTCAAGCAGTTTACCAAAAAGAAAGTAGGTGTTCTTTCTCAGACGACCCAAACCTTTAAGAAATTTTCCGACGTCGTCTCATTGTGTCTTCAGATATCAGAAGAGGTGAAGGTCTTTAACACGATCTGCTACGCAACCGAAGAGCGTCAAGATGAGGCTTTTAAAATCGCAAAAACGGTCAATCTCATGATTGTCGTTGGCGGAAAAAATTCTGCCAATACGACGCATCTCGCAGATATTTGCCGCCAAGAGGGTGTCCCCGTTTATCATATTGAGACCTCAAATGAGATTGAGAACTGCTGGTTTGACGGCATTTCAAAAACGGGTGTAACAGCGGGAGCCTCTACCCCGGATTGGATTATTAAAGAGGTTGTGGAACATCTTCAAACAATAGGATAAAGGATTCGGTAGATCATTTATTACGCGTACCCGTAACGGAAGCATTCCGCGACCGACGGACGCGACAACGCCTGCAAGGAGCGGGCATAACCTGCGTAAGCAGCTGTATTCGGAGTGGCTATCGCCACAAAAAAGGGGGAATGTTTTTATGTTGAAATTAAAAAGAGCAGCTTGGGGAAGGGTCGAAGAGGAATTATCTGGGCAAGCGGAATCAAAAAAGCAGGAGATGGATCTTCTGTATGAAGAGACGTTCAAGACTTTTGAAGAGGGCGCAATCTTACAGGGAACGGTCGTTGGGATTGGGGCAGATGGCGTGATGGTGGACGTGGGGTATAAATCGGAAGCACTCATCGCAAACGACGAATTTACTAAAGAGGCCCTATCGGCGGTGCAGATTGGGGAAACGATGCCGTTCTTCCTAGAAGGACTGGAAGATGAAGATGGAAATATTCTCCTTTCAAAGGAAAAGGCGGATAAAATTTCCGTCTGGGAAGAGATCGAAGAAACCTATAAAAAAGACGGGATCGTCGAAGGAAAGGTGCTCTCTCAGATTAAAGGGGGGCTGGTTGTGGATATTGGCGTTAAGGCGTTTCTCCCCGGTTCACAAATTGATTTTAAACCCATCCGCGATTTAGATTCGCTCGTTGGAAAAACATATCCGCTCAAGATCGTCAAGATGAGTCCAAAGCGCGGCAACATTGTCGTTTCACGGCGTGCCTTATTGGAAAGAACACGCGACCAAAAGAGAAGCACGGCACTCTCTTCGCTCAAAGAGGGGCAGACTGTGGATGGCATCGTGAAAAATATTACCGACTATGGTGCCTTCTTAGACTTAGGTGGCATTGACGGTTTACTGCATATCACCGATATTGCGTGGGGCCGCATTGGACATCCTTCCGATCGAATTAAGGTGGGAGACAAAATGCCGGTCGTGATCTTAAAGTACGACAAGGAAACTTCGCGTGTATCATTAGGGTTAAAGCAGTTGACTCCCGATCCATGGACAACCGTGGAAGTCCGTTATCCCATTGGCAGTAAGGCAGCGGGACGGGTGATGAGTCTCGCTGATTATGGGGTTTTTATTGAGGTTGAGCCGGGTGTAGAAGGGCTGGTTCATGTTTCCGAAATTTCATGGGCGCGCGATATTAAACATCCTTCTAAACTCGTTTCGGTTGGGGACACCGTGACCTTTTTAATCCTCAACATTGACAAGAAAGGGAGAAAGCTTTCACTGGGCATGAAGCAAGCCGAAAGCAATCCGTGGGATCATATCGAGCAACGGTACATTGTTGGAGAGAAGGTTTTAGGAAAGATTAAGAGCATCACTGATTTTGGCGTCTTCGTTGGGCTAGAGGAAACAATTGACGGACTGGTGCATATATCCGATATTTCATGGACACGTCACCTCAAACATCCATCTGAAGTTTTTAAGAAGGGGCAGGAAATTGATGCAGTGATCCTGAAAGTGGATCGCGAAAAAGAGCGGATATCGCTCGGATTTAAGCAGACCACGCCCGATCCGTGGCAAGATGTCGCGAAAAAATACCCGATTGGCACTTCAATCACTGGCGTCGTCAGTAAATATGTTGATTTCGGTTTTTTTGTTGATCTTCAAGAAGGTGTTGTGGGTCTGGTTCATTTGAGTGAGACCGGGGTGTCTTCGCCGGAGGAGGCCATCTCTCTTTATCCGGTTGGCGCAGAAGTTTCTGTCCGAATTCTTCGAATTGAGTTGGCTGATCGCAAGATTGCGCTTTCGATGAAAGACGTGGGTTAGTCTTTTTTGACCCAACGATGAAAGAAAAAATGGTTCGTACTGGACTTCTTTATTTTCTCGCACTGTCACTTCTGTTCTTTCTCTTTATGTTTTGGATGGGTCGCACCGGAGATCGCGGCAAAGACTTTCCAAAATGGCAAGGAGGAGAACAGATCGGGTTGGTTCGAATTGAAGGCGTGATTATTGGTTCAGAAGAGGTTACCAAAATCTTAACTCGGCTCGAAGAGGACAATCAGATCAAGGCGATCTTACTTCGGATTGACAGCCCCGGTGGTGCCGTGGTTCCCTCTCAAGAAATTTACGATGCCGTCAAGAAAATTCGGCTATCTGGCAAGAAGAAGATTGTAACCTCGATGGGAACCGTCGCAGCGTCTGGAGGATACTACATCGCGGCGGCTTCCAATTATATCATTGCCAATCCGGGAACATTGACGGGAAGTCTGGGTGTTATTATGGAGATGGCTAATTTTGAAGGACTGATGCAGAAAATTGGCGTCGAGAGTGTAACCATTAAGAGTGGTGCGAATAAAGATGCCGGGTCTCCTTTTCGCAAGATGACCGAGGGGGAACGGCTTCTTTTTCAAAATGTGTTAGATGACGTTCACGCCCAATTTATGGAGGCCGTTTCAGAGGGGCGGTCAATGGAGATGGAAAAAGTTCGCCTTCTTGCAGATGGGAGAATTTTTACTGGTCGGCAGGCAAAGGAAAATGGGCTTGTGGATGGGCTTGGAAACTTGGAGGATGCCATTACAAAAACGGCTGAACTATCTGGCATTAAAGGAAAGCCTGACGTTGTCGAAACACGGGAAAACATTCCATTTCTTAAAATGTTGGAGGGAAGGTTTTTAGGCAAGGTCGCTACTTCTTTCCCAATACGATTAAACTATCTCCTTTCTTTTTAACTGGGCTGGGCGTTACCATGACACGATCTGATCTCATCAATAAAATGACATTACAAAATGCAGCATGGATGAATGAAGATCAAATGACACTGGTCGTGACGACCATTGTGGATGTCATTAAAGAAGCCTTGTCGAGTGGAGACAAAGTAGAGATTCGCGGTTTCGGAAGCTTTACGTTAAGAATGAGAAAGTGCCGTGAAGGGCGAAATCCAAAAAACGCAACAAAGGTCTCTGTGCCGGAGAAACAGGTTCCATTTTTCAAAATGGGAAAGGAACTCAAGGCCTTGGTTAACTCGCAAAGTTCTTCTCACCTGCCCCTCTCTTCCTAATGAGGGGGAATGATGGAATTTCCATAAATGAATTGGGAGGCCTTTCTCCTCACACTAAAGCTTGCTCTGATTGTCGCACCGCTTCTTTTGCTCATTGCCCTACCCATTAGTTATTTCATTGCGTATTCTTCCAAATCATGGAAGTGGTTGGTGGAAGGAATGGTCTCGCTTCCGTTAGTCCTTCCCCCAACGGTCTTGGGTTTTTACCTTCTGATTGTAATGGGATCAAAAAGTCCCACGGGGCGTTTTTATGAACAGCTCACAGGAAACGGGTTGGTCTTTTCGTTTAATGGTCTTCTGATTGGTTCTCTGTTTTATTCTTTGCCGTTTGCTGTTATTCCACTTTCCAATGCCTTTGGCAATATTGATCGGCGTTTTTTATATCAGTCACAGATTTTAGGAAAATCGAGTCTGGAAACATTCTTTCGCGTTATTCTTCCGCTTTCTTATCGTGGGATGCTGACCGCCTTGATATTAACGGTTGCCCATACCATTGGAGAGTTTGGAGTCGTACTGATGATTGGTGGCAATATTCCTGGAGAGACACGCACGCTTTCGATTGATCTTTTTGATCAGGTTCAAGCACTCAATTATAATGGTGCTTCTCAAACTGCGGCTTTTCTACTTTGCTTCTCGTATCTTTTTCTATCGTTAATCTATTTTATCAATCACAAATGTAAGATAGGATACGAAACACATTGAAACTACAGGTTGATATTCATTTTTCTGGAGAGATTGGCCTCTTTTCCTCAAAGGCAACTCCCCTCTCTGCACGCTTTTCAATTGTTCATGCAAACCCTCGCATCATTGTTTTATTTGGACATTCTGGATCTGGGAAAAGCAGCCTGCTTCATGCGCTTGCTGGCATCATTCGCCCTAAAAATGGATCCATCTGGCATGAAGAATCTTGTTTATTTGATGATCAGAAAGCAATTTTTCTCTCTCCGCGTGAACGTGCGATTGGGTTGCTCTTCCAGAACTATTCTTTATTTCCGCATCTCACCGTGCTTCAAAATATTACGTATGGACTTTCTCAAAAATCGTCCCAACAAGAAACGGGTGACCTCTGGTTAAAACGGTTTTTGTTAGAAGGCCGTGGAAGCGATTATCCACATAGGCTATCGGGTGGAGAGCGGCAACGGATTGCCTTGGCACAAACGCTCGCACCGAAACCTTCACTGGTATTTTTAGATGAACCTTTTTCCGCATTAGATCGTCCGCTTCAAAAAAGATTATTGATTGCAGTAAAAGAATGGCTTCATCAAGAAGGAATTTCAGCAATTATTATTTTGCATCATCTTCGTGACGCCATGCAAATTGGCGATGAATTGCTGATCATGGGAAAGGGTCAAATTCTGCAACACGGAACCCCGGACGAAGTGATTCGCCACCCGGTATCCAATGAAGTCGCCGAGATTCTAGGAGAATGAGCCATTGGATGACGCAAAAAAAATAACCGATCAAAAACGAAAACTCACGCAAAAAATAATGCTACTTCGCATTGGCATTGAACAAGATATTATCTATGCATTCGAAAAACATTTTGAAAATGATTCGTATGTCTATCTGGCCTTTGAACAGAAAATGACTTCGATAACAGGGTTGCTTGAAATCATACAAAATCAGATTGTGGAAACGACTCGATTGTTCGAGTTGGGCAAAATTGCAGAACGCCTTGGCTATGTTGAGGAAAGAATAGATGAGACTGTCAGTCCACTCTATAATCGCCGCAGGAAATCACGACGGTTTCGGTTTTCGGATTTTTTCAATAAATATAAAGAACAAATGGGAGGCGGCGCGGAAAGCGAGGTTGGATCCCTTAAGGAGGCCTTCGATTTATTGGGACTCTCTGGCAATGAAGACATGCTGGTGGTGACCACGACGTTTCGGAGGCTCGCGAAAAAATATCATCCCGATGCGCGCGGCGGAGATCGCTCTTACGAGATTGAGCTTAGAAAGATTGTTGGGGCGTATCAATTGATTAAACAGAACCATCACACGACAAGATGAAGATTTTCCGACCACCCCTAGCCCCTCCTTATCGAAGGAGGGGGATTCACTTCTCTTTGTCTTTTTTCTTCAACGATGCCTTATGCTGTTCAAAAAAGAGGTCTCGCTCGTTTAAGAGGTGATAGCGTTCTAATCCTTGAATAATCGTTCTTTTTAAGAATTCCTCTTCATACGGTTTCGCAATATAACGATAAAGATTTCCCTGATTAACGACCTTAATCACTAAAGCAAGATCGGAATAGGCGGTCACTAAAATATTAATTATTCTTGGATACTTCTGTGCAACACAGATTAATACATCTAGTCCAGTCATCTCTGGCATTTTTTGATCGGTAATGACCATCGCAATGTCCGGATGCGCTGCCAGCAATGCGATTGCCTCTTCCCCTTTCGTGGCAGTGTAAATTGTAAAATCGTTCTTAAAAAGCTTTTGAAATGTCACAATCGCCATTTCTTCATCATCTACAAACAAGATTGGATATTTTTTATATGGAACGGAATCACTCATGGAAGAGGTGCTTTCTCTTTAGATAAGACCGGTTGATTCATTGGAAGTGTTACGATAAATTCGGTTCCCTCGGATACTTTGCTGTTGACATCAATAGTGCCATGATGGTTTCCAACAATCATTTTATAAACAAGCGATAATCCCAAGCCAACTCCCCTTCCCACTTCTTTTGTCGTAAAAAACGGCTCAAAAAGTCTCGAAAGATTCGATTCCAAAATTCCAATACCGGTATCCCGAATGGAGACAACAGCTGTATCGTTAACAAGACGTGTTGTAACAAATAACTTTCGGTTTGTTGTGTTTTTCATCGCATGCAACGCGTTCTGAAAAATATTGAGAAAGGACTGATTCATCTGGCTGGGCACCGCTTCAATCCCATCCAAATTTTCGTAGGCACGAATAATCTCAACCCCCTCTATCCATTCATACCGCAAAAAACTCAATGCTAAATCCAAATTGGCATTCAGATTTAGGCGAATAAATGTCCCTTGATCCTTTCGTACGAAAGAAGAGAGATCCTTGACAACCTCTTCCATGCGGCCAAGCCCCGTCTTGGCCACATACAGCGCATCCTTCAGTTCTCCACGAAATTCGGAAAATTTTCTAGAATCGGCGACATCATGCCATTGGATGGTATCACAGAGGTTATTGGCAAGCAAGATAGAACCTTTTGAAAAACTAATCGGATTGTTCAATTCATGGGCAATTCCAGATACAAGCAAACCCAAAGAAGTCATTTTTTCAGACTGAATTAAATTCATGCCAACGCGCTTAAGCTCTTCTAGCACCTCTTCCAACTCTTTATTTTTGAGTAACACCTCCTTCTGAAGTTCCCTTTTATGAATCAACGAATGGGTTCGGAGAAGCAATTCCTCCTTGCTAAACGGCTTGGTTAGGTAGTCATCGGCTCCATACTCTAATCCTTCGATCTTATCCATGAGTGTTCCTTTGGCCGTGAGAAAGATAATCGGAATGCCTGCAGTTTGCGGATCATTTTTTAACTCACGACACAGGTGATAACCGCTCTTCCCCGGCATCATGACGTCTGAAATAATCAGGTCGGGATGAGCCGTCTGGGCAAGATATACGCCTTGATCTCCATCTTGAGCAAAGATCAAACGGTACTTATCTTTAAGTTGATCAAACATAAAACGAAGCATGTCTGAGCTGTCATCTATAATGAGAATCGTTTCTACCCCCTCTGGACACGCGGTTTGTTCAGGGAGTCCCATGGATCCGCTATAATCTACCATGACATGCGATTCTAATTTTTGAAGAAGTGCTCCTGTAGCCGGTTCAGAGGAGTCTCCCCTCAATATTGCTCCCGATATTCCTTCCATTCGAAGGGGTATCGTAAAAGAAAAGGTGCTTCCTACACCTTCTTCAGACTGAACATTTATTTTGCCCTGATGTAAATGCACCCATTCTTGGACCAGTGAGAGCCCAATGCCGGTACCGGCACCCACTCGCGAAGCAGCAGAATCCACCTGATAAAAACGGTCAAACAGCTTGGGAATGGCGTCCTTTGAAATACCCATTCCGGTATCTGAAACCTGAACGACGAGATCCTCTTGATCCTGTTCGCAAGAGACAATAATTTTTCCATTTTCTGTAAACTTTAAGGCATTAGAAAGCAAATTCAAAATAACATCTTCTATTTTTCCCGCATCAAAGAAAAACTCTGGAATGGTTTCCTCTGCCTCAAAAGAAATGTGAAGTGACTTTGCTTTTATCAGTGGAGAAATCGAGTCAATAATCTGCCGAGCAAAAGAAACAAAATTTCTTTTCTCAAGTAAAAGCGTGGATTTTCCCGCATCTGATTTGGACAGATTTAACAGGGTATTAATCAGCCTTAAAAGCCGATTGGAATGGGTTTGAATAATTTTCAAATACTCCTCTTGTCTTTGTGTGATATCGCCAAACTCTTTTTCTAGCAGCATATTTATTGGCCCCACCAGAAGCGTAAGCGGCGTTCTTAATTCATGGCTAATATTGGCAAAGAAGCGGGTCTTCAGACGATCCATCTCCTGCAGTTTTACGTAAGAGTCTTCAAGTTTGAAGTGACTTTCTTCCAGCGCACGGGTTCGATTCTCTACCCGCGTCTCAAGTTCCGTCGCCCATTCCTGCAGCGTTCTGGTCATCTGTTGGACATCGTTATAAAGCAACGCGTTACTCAAGGCGACCGTCCCTTGTATCTTTAGATTGCAGAGAAAATGCATCTCATCTTTCGTGTACTGGTGAAGATTTTTTTTCCGACCCAAGTGAATCACACCAAACATTTTTTGATTGTGAATCATTGGAACAATCACTTCGGATTGTGTTGCCGAAAAATATTGGTCGGCGGCCTCTCGAATCGGTTCATATTCAGGATAGAGCGACATGATTTCGCGATCGGCCACAATATTATTTTTTTTTAACCACGCTAAAAAGAGTTGATGCTCTGAAATTTGAAATGAGGGATCCAAAGAGAAACCATCCCGCGTCTGAATCTCATCTGCTTTCATATTAAAGAAAATGAGAGACATGTTTTCAGGGTAAAGTACCGTTGCAATGGTAGACTGAAAAGCAGCAATCAAATCGGATGGTGTTTTTAGTTCTGTAACATCACGAGTAAACTGCTGCGATATCGCGATTAAGTCATATTTTCGTCTTTCAAAAAAATGATCAATAATTGGCAAGATTGTTTTGGCGTAAGGAATCAGCAAGGCACCCATGCCACTCACAAAAAGTGCAAGTTGAATGGGTGAAAAGTTTTCAATAAATGGATGTCCAAAATAAAATATGATGGCAACAGGAATCATAATGGCAAAGGAGGCGGCTAACCATGCAGCCGTCTTGTGACCCACGGTTTCAATTTCCATAAGACGGTAGGAAATAATGGCATAGGTGACGATAATCGGATAGAACATGATTCCGAAAGTGCCATAAGGATAAACATCAATGCCGAACGTCGGTAGATAGGCCAATGCGCCCGTCCCATAGGATAAGACGAACGCAATTAGAATATATTTAAATTGATTTCGCTTGATGGCTGATGCATGGAGATAACTCCTGTAAATCTGATAATGGGCATAAAAAACTAATCCGGCCCACCAAACAAAATAGGGGTAAAAAAGAGCACCAGGTATAATGTAATAAAAGGAAGAGAAAACAAAGCGAACCCCGCTATGAAACCACGGACTGAAAAATGAAAAAAGTGAGAAAATAACTCCTAATGCATAATGGAATAGCAGGAAGCGATCTTGTTTATTATCGCAAAAAATGAGAACGAAATGATAAAATAGGACAGGGATCCAGATGACTCCAAATCCAAAGGCCAGCCTCCATGCGAGAAGAGCGGTCGCGGGATTTTTCTCTATCGAAACCCATAGGACACCAAAGCCCCATATTGCGACAGAGCCGGTAAAAGCAAACCAAAGACGATTAAGATTTCGGGTTGGGCCTTTTGATAATACAAATCCTCCCATCACGAGAGAGGTGATCCCGGTGAGTAAGCCAGATAGTCCGAATATATTTATCATAGCAGGCAAAGATTACTCGGTAATTAAAGATGGAATACTATTAGAATATAAACTAACCGGATGCTGTGATCTTCCTCTTTTTTGTAAAAGAACCTGAAAATGATCCTGCCGCGTTTGACGCACAAATAGCGACTTCTCCCGCCAGAACAGAAGCCGCAATGACTTCACTAAATTTTTTTGCATTACCTACTCCGTAGCAATCCAGCAATTCTAAGCATTCTCTCTGTGTGGGCAATGCTGTCCCCCCCCCTACGGTTCCAACAACCAGATTTGGGAGTTTTACGCTGGCATAGAGATCTCCCTCTGGCGTAATGTCATAATTAATGATCGCAACGTGGGATTCAACCACGCTCGCAGCATCCTGCCCGCACGCAATAAATATGGCAGATAATGCATTGGCAACATGGCCAGACATGCCAACCATTCCCGCATGTGTCGTGTTCAAAAGAATGGCATGAAAATAAGAAACGACATCTTCTGGCGTCACCTTATAAAACCGTTTAATCAGTGATTTCTGTACAACGGATTCTGCGATAACAGCCTTCCCATATCCAGAAACAAAATTATGCGCGGTCACCTTTTTAATGGAGGAGAAATTCCCTTGAAGGTAAAACTTTTTGGGTTTCACGATGGAAACAATATACTGACATGCCGCTTTTGTAGACAACATAATAATGTTAATCCCCATGGCATCCCCCGTGGTATAACAGAATTTTATGACCACATTAAGATCAAAAATATACGGCTCCAATCGGATCAGTTTTCCATAACGGGTTGTCTTTTCAGCAGCTTCCTTAATTTGTGAAAAATTACTATTCAACCATTTTACAAATAATTCTGCATCACGCATTTGACTAAACTGAAAGAGAGGCGATGTATGAATTTCATCTTTCAAAACACTGGTCGTCACACCTCCAGATGCCGTAATCATCCGCATGCCATGGTGATAAGCTTTTACCATTGTTCCTTCTGTCGTTGCCATCGGAACATAAAAATCGCCCTTGGCAAATTGACCATTGATTCGGATTGGGCCGGCAACGCCCATCGGAATTTGCGCCACTCCAAATAAATTTTCAATATTACCTTTCATATTTTTTGGGTCTGCGCTATAAAAGGAACTATGTTCCAGATGCGTTCCGGTCTTTTTTTCAAGCCATTTTCTAACTTCCTCTGCGCCTTCTCGTGTATAGTTTTGTTCCTTTACTTTTGGAAAGAGGTCAATGCTAGAAGGTGCCGTCTGCAAGGAAGAAGTAGCGTTCTTTTGATCAATAAAATCGACTATTCGTCGCGTTTTCTCTCTGGGTTGCATCTGCACGACTCTCGCAGACGTTGTAACATGCTCACTTTTCTCTCGTCGCTTAATGATTTGCCTTCGATCTGGAAGTGGCTTTTCTACAGAAAGAAGCAGTTTATCCCACACACCTTCATACTGTTCGGCGATCTGTAGTTTGATTCCATAACAATGGTGTTCATGATTCCGCCAAATGATGGTTCCTTTCCCTTCCACCATACCATCTGCAAAGTTAATTTGAATTTCCAACGCTTCGCTATAAGAATCTTGAAGTTTTTTATCCGACAGAATCGAAAGCCCAGAAAGAGAAATCTCTTTTGATTTCGCCGTGACAATATGCTCATTTTTAGATGTTTTATCTTTAAGGAATAGGTGAGCGGATAGTTCCTTCTTGATGCGATCATCTGATCGCCGTCCGTTGGCAAAATCAGAGGATTGAGAATGTTGTAAACTTTCTACTTTTTCTACTTTTTCTGCTTCTTCATGTATTTTGGAGGTAATCATAATTCAAACACCCAAATGATCATTATGATATAAAATAACAGCGCGCCATATTACCACATTTTTATACAATATGGCACATAAGTAAAGCGTTTTTTTAGAGATGACCTTATATAAAAAATCTTTCAAACCATGTTAATCCGTGTTACACTTTCGATCTTATTTTTATTGCGAGAGTGGCGGAACGGCAGACGCACCAGACTTAGGATCTGGCGGGTAACTCCGTGGGGGTTCAAGTCCCCCCTCTCGCACCCTCACAATGAAAGAGTGAAAACTATTTTTGTTTGACAAGGAATTAAGCAATCATGTACCTTCTTTATGTGGCTTAGTCATTAAAGTGGTTGCTAGACAACGGTTTTAAACTTTCTTTTTCATAAATAAAAAAGATTATGATCCCTGTTCAGAGCGAAATTCAAGCCTTTGCAGACAAAGAATATAAATATGGGTTTGTCTCCGATTTGGAGACAGAGGTCGTCCCGCGTGGGTTGAGTGAGGATGTCGTTCGGCTCATTTCCGCCAAGAAAAACGAGCCAGAATGGTTGCTGAATTGGCGATTGAAGGCCTACGCCCATTGGCAGACGATGGAAGAGCCGCTTTGGCAAAATGTGAAGCACCATCCGATTGATTATCAAGACATTATCTACTACGCCGCGCCTAAGCCGAAAAAAAACATAAAGAATTTGGACGAGGTTGACCCAGAAGTCATTGCCATGTTTAACAAACTCGGCATCTCTTTGGCCGAGCAGGAACGACTTTCCGGGGTTGCAGTAGATGCCGTTGTGGACTCTGTTTCCGTTGCGACGACATTTAAGGACAAATTGGCAAAGGTGGGTGTAATCTTTTGTTCTTTCTCGGAAGCGGTCAAGAATCATCCAGAATTGGTACGAAAATATTTAGGATCGGTTGTCCCCTATACCGACAATCGCCATGCCGCGCTCAACTCGGCTGTCTTTAGTGATGGCTCGTTTTGCTTTATTCCAAAAGGGGTGAAATGCCCGATGGACCTTTCCACCTACTTTCGAATTAACGCCGCTGATACCGGACAATTTGAACGCACATTGATTATTGCCGAAGAAGGTGCGACCGTGAGTTATCTGGAAGGCTGTACCGCGCCGATGCGTGACAAAAATCAGTTGCACGCCGCCGTCGTTGAACTCATTGCGCTCGATTCGGCAACGATTAAATACTCAACAGTGCAAAATTGGTATCCAGGCGATAAGGAAGGAAAAGGCGGCATCTATAATTTTGTCACAAAGCGCGGTAAATGCGCTGGTGCGCGATCAAAAATTTCATGGACACAGGTGGAAACAGGATCGGCCATTACATGGAAATATCCCAGTGTTATTTTGCAGGGAGATTATTCCGTTGGCGAGTTTTACTCCGTCGCACTCACAGCAAATTATCAACAGGCCGATACCGGAACCAAGATGATTCATATTGGAAAGCACACAAAAAGCATGATTCTTTCAAAGGGGATTTCTGCGGGGTTTGGGCAGAACACGTATCGCGGACTGGTTCGCATTGGCAAGGCAGCCGTCGGGGCGCGTAATCATACCCAATGTGACTCACTGCTTCTTGGAAGCCATTGTGGCGCGCATACCTTTCCGTATGTAGAGGTCAAGAATCACACGGCAGAGGTTGCGCATGAGGCCTCAACTTCAAAAATTAGCGAGGATCAGTTGTTTTATTGCCAGTCACGCGGTATTCCGGCTGAAGACGCCGTCTCCATGATTGTCAACGGTTTTTGCCGCGAGGTCTTTCGGGAATTACCGATGGAATTTGCGGTCGAAGCCCAAAAACTACTTTCAGTGAGTCTTGAAGGGTGCGTCGGCTAACCCGCCACGGGCGGGGGCGGGATTGAGCCCTCCCGTTGGTCGGTCTGTGGGGTGGGGCGAGAATACCTCCCCTTATCATTGCACTTTCGTAGAAAGTAAGAACATAAAGTGGAAATAAATTATGCTTGATATCAAAAATCTTCATGCAAAGGTTGAAGGACTATCTCTCCTAAAAGGCGTTAACCTTCAGGTCAACGCCGGCGAGGTTCACGCCATCATGGGGCCAAACGGCTCCGGGAAAAGTACGTTATCAAAGGTGCTTGCGGGACGTGATGAGTACGAAGTGAGTGGCACAGTGCTTTATAATGGAAAAGACCTCTTATCACTTTCTCCCGAAGCGCGCGCCGTCTCTGGAATTTTTCTCGCCTTTCAATATCCGGTTGAAATTCCAGGAGTGGGTAATCTTTATTTTCTGCGCACCGCCTATAACGCTGTGCGCAAAGCCCGTGGAGAAGAGGAGCTAGATGCCATAGACTTTCTCGCGTTGGCGAAGGAAAAAATGAAGTGCGTTGAGATGGATGCCAGTTTTATGAGTCGGTCCGTCAATGAAGGATTTTCAGGCGGAGAGAAAAAACGAAATGAAGTTTTTCAGATGACAATTTTGGAGCCCACACTTTCCATTTTGGATGAGACCGATTCCGGGCTTGATATTGACGCCCTTAAAATTGTGGCGGCAGGAGTCAATGCGCTTCGCAGGAAAGATCGCGCGATGTTGGTCATTACGCATTATCAACGGCTGCTCGATTATATTGTTCCTGACTATGTCCATGTTCTTGCAAATGGAAAAATTGTTCAATCTGGCGATAAATCGTTAGCACATCGGCTTGAAAAAGAAGGCTATGCGCAATTTGATCAAGAGGCGGCCACCGGTTCATGATTTCGACCTTCCTCCAAGTCTTTTCACATCTTGAGTATAAGTTAGACAATCATTATCCCGATTGGTTGAACGCCCTGCGTCACCGTGCCTTTTCGTCCGTATTGGAACAAGGGTTCCCGACGTCAAAGAATGAAGATTGGAAGTACACGCGTCTTTCCCCGATTCTATCAACCGGATTTCAGCCAGCCCTTGCCACAACCGACCATTATCTTTCGCTCGATGCGGTTGATCGGCTGGCCGGAAATTTTGGAGGCATACGGTTTGTTTTTGTCAACGGCCATTTCATACCGGAATTATCCTCTCGTGCGCCATTTCCAGATGGCCTCCGAGTGGAATCACTTGCATCGGCTTTGTCTAAAAATGATAAATCGTTAGAATCACTTCTTGCGCCGGCCTTTCAATCATCGCCACAGGGTGGGGAGCCTTCCGATGCCTTTCTGTCACTCAATCACGCATTGATGGAAGATGGCCTCTTGATTCATATTTCGGAACAAACGACGATTGATGAACCCATCACGGTTTTGTTTCTTTCCGATTGTGGCGCGACGCCGCTGCTTTATCATCCGAAACTCATTGTCAATGCAGGCAAAAAAAGCCGTGCTGCGATCATCGAAATTCATACCAGCATTTTAGATAGTCTTTATTTTACCAATGTCGTGTCTAATTTTACGCTGGGGGATTCGGCTGAAATCGCCTATTACAAAGTCCAAAATGAGGGACGTTTGGGATTTCATTTTTCACAGCTTGATGTCCATCAAGGCCAGGGAAGCCAGTTTTCAAGCCATTTGACCGCGTTGGGAGCCGCCATTGGACGGCACGCCGTTCGGGCTGATCTTTCCCAAGAACACGCGGCGGTTTCCCTCAACGGACTTTATCTGCCTGACGCTGGACAATATCTGGATCATCCGATTTTTGTTTCTCATACCGCAGCGCATTGCACAAGCAAACAGCTTTACAAAGGGGTGGTGGGCGCAGAGGGACGCGGTGGTTTTTATGGAAAGATTGTTGTCGCCAAAAATGCGATGAAGACCGATGCGTCTCAAACAAATAAAAATCTTCTTTTATCGGAATCGTCACAAGTTGAGACGAGGCCGCGGCTTGAAATTCTTGCCGACGATGTCAAATGTGCACATGGCGCGACGGTGGGCCAGATCAGTGATGAAGCGTTGTTTTATCTGCGCTCGCGCGGGATTGGATTGGATAAGGCAAAGGCACTTTTGACTTATGGATTCGTCAGCGAGATGCTTAATCTCGTTCCCCTTGTGCCACTGCGTAACACGCTTTCAGAAATGGTTTTAGCCCGATTAAAAGGTTTATAAAAAAAATGGGCAGAGTGATCGCAAACTTAACGATTAAAGGATTTGGAAGCACACTTTCCAGCGATACGGTTGTCTGTGACGCCATGGTGGATACTGGCGCAGCACATCTTATTATCCCATACGAATTAAAAGGCCGGCTCGGGCATCTGGAAAAAATTAGAAATGTGGATTGCTCTCTTGTGGTGGGTGAGACCACCGGAGAGATCTTCGCGCCGGTAACATTAACGATCAACCAATTTGACCCAATCATGTGTGAAGTCCTTTGTATCCACGGTTGCAATGAAATCTTATTGGGCTATCTACCACTTGAAGCCGCTTCACTTGCGGTAGATATGGTTGGGCATCGGTTGGTTCACGTCAAAGCGGTAGACTTAAAGTAAACCATGACATTCAACGTTGAAAAAATACGAGAAGCCTTTCCCATCTTGAAAGAAACGGTCTATGGCAAACCCCTGACCTACTTGGACAGCGCGGCCACCAGTCAGAAGCCGCAACAGGTGATTGACGCCATTTCCAATTTCTTTCTGAAAGAAAATGCCAATGTTCATCGCGGGGTTCATTATCTCTCGGAACGCGCGACGGAAGGTTATGAAGGGGCACGCGAAAAAGTACGGCAATTTCTCAATGCAGAACACGTCCATGAAATCATATTTGTACGCGGCACAACCGAGGCGATCAACCTGGCTGCGCAGACCTATGGCAAAATGACCGTCCGTGCCGGCGATGGAATCTTGATTACCCAGATGGAGCATCACTCCAATATTGTTCCTTGGCAAATGCTTTGTGAGTCGTCTGGTGCAAAGCTTCGTATCATCCCGATTCATGAAAATGGCGCGTTGAATATGGAGGCCTTTGAAAAACTAATTTCAGCCAAAACAAAAATCGTTGCGGTACCCCATATCTCAAACGTCTTGGGAACGCTAAATCCCATCAAACAAATTGTCAAAATTGCGCATGCCTACGGTGCGCGGGTTTTAGTGGATGGTGCACAAGCCGCCCCGCATATTCCCATTGATGTTCGTGAATTGGATTGTGACTTTTACGCCCTATCGGGACATAAGATGTATGGCCCAACAGGGATTGGCGTTTTATATGGCAAGAGTGAACTGCTCCATCAAATGCCTCCCTATCAGGGCGGCGGTGATATGATCTTGTCGGTCAGTTTTGAAAAGACGATTTATAATACGCCGCCTAACAAGTTTGAAGCGGGAACGCCCAATATGGCTGGAGCGATTGGAATGGGCGCTGCGATTGATTTCATCTCAAGTCTGGATCCTGATGCCCGAGCGAAAGAGGAGCAGGCACTTCTTTCTTACGCAACCGATGCGCTTTTGAAAGTCCCCAATCTTCGGTTGATTGGAACCGCTCCAGAAAAATTGAGCGTGCTGTCTTTTGTTTTACAAGATATTCATCCGCATGATATTGGAACGATTTTGGATCGCGAGGGAATCGCGATTCGCACCGGACATCATTGCGCGCAACCGCTCATGAAACATCTTGGGCTCCCGGCAACAGCCCGCGCGTCGCTTGCCTGCTATAATACAAAATCCGATATTGATATGCTGGTTACAGGTCTTCATAAAGTACAGGAGCTTTTTCGATGAACAACACGGATCAGGAATTAACCGATCTTTACCAAGAGGTTGTGATTGAACATAGTAAACACCCGCGACACTTTAAGAAACTAGAAAATGCAACGCATCGTGCGGAGGGGTTTAATCCGCTTTGTGGCGATCAAATTACGCTTTATGCCGTGCTTTGCAATGATCAAATTGCTGATATTGGTTTTTTAGGCGATGGTTGTGCGATATCAAAGGCATCGGCTTCTTTAATGACTGCAGCCGTTAAGGGAAAAACGCAAACAGAAGCGATTATGCTTTTTGAGTCGTTTCGTTCCATGTTAACCAACGGCCCCGATGCAAAAGAGAATAAGGAAAAATTGGGAAAACTCGCCGCGCTATCAGGTGTCTCGGAATTTCCGATGCGGGTGAAGTGCGCCACACTGGCGTGGCATACACTTAAAAATGCGTTAGAACAAAAACAAATCACTGCTTCCACGGAGCAATAGATGGACTTGCCAGTTCTTTCACAAGAAGGGAAAAAAAAGATTTTCCTGACAAGAAACTGCGAGGCAATACAAATCCCCAGTGGCGATAAATATCGGCTTTTGAAGGGGGATCATGTTGTCTTAATGCAAACGCATGGCGGGTTTACCATTCGCACATCGTCTGGTAATCTTGTGCGAATTTCTGTATCCGATGCCGATGCGATTGGACTTTCCGCGCCGGTATCCGATCAAACAGCGGCCGATACCGGTGTGTTTCATATCGAACAAGTGATGGCCGCACTCAGAACGGTTTATGATCCTGAAATCCCCGTCAACATTGTCGAATTGGGATTAGTCTATCTTTGTGAAGCCCAGCCATTGAAAGAGGGCGGCCATAAAGTAAAGGTTGAGATGTCAATGACCGCACCCGGCTGCGGCATGGGAGATGTGTTAAGAGATGACGCGAAAAAAGCGATTTCGGCTATTTCAGGTGCAACAGAAGTGGATGTGCAAATTGTCTGGGATCCCCCATGGGATCAAAGCCGGATGTCCGAGGCCGCGCGGCTCCAACTGGGGATGTTATAGGATAATCAATTGAGATGGCATCATTCGAATGATTGACAAGGGATCGTCGCTCTTTGTATATTCCCCTTCGATCTTTCACCCGCCGAGATAGCTCAGTCGGTAGAGCAGAGGCCTGAAAAGCCTCGTGTCCGC
>JBBTIN010000024.1:0-38593 GCA_038059935.1 Nitrospirota bacterium | reverse complement strand
AATCAAAAATATCCGATGTTTCAAGCACTTCTTAAAAACTGGGGGTGGGCAAGCCCTGTTCGTTGTCGAAAATGTCAGGAATTCAAATCTTTGGAAGACTTTCCTGTTTTGACGACCATCGGAATCCCTGCAACCATGAAATAAACCTCATTTGCAAGTGACGCAAGCGTCCGATGCGTTTGACTCAATATATCGGCATATCGGCGAGAAATGGGATCAGAAGGAACCATTCCGCAATTGATTTCGTTGGAAACGGCAATCACGGTAAAATCAACCCGTTTAATCGCTGAAATCAAGGCCTCTGCCTCTCCCGCAATATCATAGTCATTTCGAATCATCAGAAGATGCGAAAGCCATCGGCTCACACAATCAATCACGACCACATCCGCCCTTCGGTTGAGAAACCCAAAGGCATCCGTCACCTTAATCGCCTCTTCCAGCGTAATCCAATTTGAAGACCGAGTCTTTTTCTGATGCTCAATGCGCATTGCGGTCTCTTCGTCTAATGCTTGCGCCGTTGCAAGATAATATTTTCTCGGACCAAAATTTTCGCCAAGAGAAATCGCGTACTCGCTCTTTCCCGAACCCGTTCCCCCTAAAAGAAAAATCAATTCCTTCATTGTCTTCTCCCGATGGATGGCACCCTAGATATTACGCCACTGTATCATCATACAAACCACCAACATAAGACAAGCGGTCACACCCATCAGTTTAATCACATCTTGAATATGATGAGATTGCGCATTTCGTATTTCATTTTCAATTCGGCCAGAAAGTGCCAATGGCGTTCCAATGGCCCCCGCAGCAGCTGCTTCTGGAATCGAAGCCACGGGATCTTCCCACTTCCTGCCCCGACCCAGAAACATCATCAGCGTTTCTTTCCCCCTACCAAAAAGAAAAGCTGCAGAAAATGCCATTAAAAAACCGGTGATACAATCTGGAATAAAATTAGCGAACAGCGAGAGTCGCCTCAATACCCAATTCCACTCCGATGCATCTGATCCTTCTCGAACGCTAATCGCATGAAGCGTCACAATCGCTTGATACGCCATTGCAACCGGCACCCCGCCTAAAGAAAGATAAAGAAGCGGCGCAACAATCCCTTGCGCACTTTTTCTCGCAACGGTATAGACCGTAGATAAAATAACCCCCTCCTCCGAAAGTAACGTGGTATCAGATGAAATGATGGAAGAGAGCGTGATCTGCGCGGCAGGAAGGTCGTTGCGCAAAAGACAATTATAAACCCCGTATGCCGTGTCGCCTAAAGAGCGTGTCATCAGCGTGGTGTAGGCCAAATAAAGTAAAAGTGCGAGTTGAATCTTTGAATGAAGCCGTCCACCTAAAAGAACAAAACCAGAACTCACTTGAAAGGTAATAAAAACAATACAAAACGAAAAGAGTGCGCCAGTCACTCTTTCGCCAAATAGATCCAATCTTTTTTCTCTGAAGAAACGCTCAAGAGAACGGGCTGATTTCTCAATGATTAAAATAGGCTGGGGAACCCGATGTGGATCCCCAACAATCAGATCCAGCAAAAACGCAGCCCAAATATGCCAGGGGGTAAAAGTCATATAAAATGATCTACCTCTTTTTCTTGTCCATCTGCTTCATCATATTTCCCTCTTGCATGCCCATCTTCTCGGTAAATTTTACGGCAACAATCGGATCCATAACACTCAATACTTTTGACGCTTTTTTTGGTTTCATCAAAGGAATAATCGCCAACGCAAACTCATCTCTCATGTTTTGAAGTCGAAGTGCCGCATCTTCGGGAGGCATCCCATCGTAGAGTCTTGCCAACTTTGAAAACTGCTGGGCTTGAAGCGCCCTTCGCTCCTCCTCTTTTCTGCGCAACAGTTCCTCTTCCTCCTCCATTTTCTTGAGCGCGGCGGCACGATCTTCATCGGCCCTGGTATCTGTCACCGCAACATCCTTTTTCGCCTTTCCCTCCTGATCCTTTCGCAAGATGGCGGCCTTCTCATCCGCCAACCGCTTGGCTTCCGCAGCTTTGGCATCGGCAACCTTCTTGGCTTCCGCGGCCTTGAGATCTGCAATTCTCTTCTCCTCTGCCGCCTTCGCATCCGCCTCTCTTTTTTCATCGGCCGCTTTTTGTGCCGCGCGAATCTTAGCCATTTCGCTCCTCAATTGCTTCGTCTTTTTCAGATTTTCGCCCACCTCTTGCTCCAAAATACGAAGACGATATTCTTTCAGTTCAATCTGCTTGGCCTTTTGATCCAACTCCGTATTTCTCTGCTCAATCGCGCGAAGCATACTCGCAGGTGTTTTCACCCCCTTTTCTTTTTCCTGCTCTTCGCCGTAAACCCGAACCGGAAAAAGAGCCCCTAATATAAAAATGACAATCAAGATATTATTCATCATTGTTCTCGCAAACCGACGTGAAATGACCTGAATTTGAGTTGTCCGCCGATCTCATCTAACTCGTCTTGTTCCCTCTTAGCCTGCACCTTCAGATACTCCGCTTCCCGCTTCTTTTCAATTTCTTCAACGGCCTTTCTCTCTTTCACGGCCGTTTCAAGTAAAACCCGCTTTGCCTCACAAACCGCTTCCTGATGGTGAATCGCTTTTTTCTGAAGATCCACTTTTTCTTGCAACGCCATAATAAATCGAAAATAAAGGGTCAGCTCGTAGGCCCCCCCCCCTTCCGATTGCCTCACCACCAAATCTTCCAACGTGACCTGCATCTTTTTTTCCAATGACTGCAAGCATTCTTGCTCAATCGTGAGCCGGTTTTGCTGTTGAGCCAATTCTTGCAGCGCGAGTTCCTCATTATTTTTCCGTTGAAAAAAAACAGCACCTAATCTGGATTGATACGGCATATTATTTCTCCCGAACGCTCACCCTTGCGACCACTTTGCAAAGTTCCTCTACGGAGTCCACAATAGAAGCCCGTGTGTTTATGCCTTGTTTAAGATACGATTGAAGTGCCTCCCACTTTGCAATCGCTTCATCAATTTTCACCGAACTGCCCGGCTTATACGCGCCGATATGAATCAAATCTTCTGCCTTCTTGTAGATCGCCAAAAGTTCTGAAAACCGTCTGGCGTTTTCAATTTGCTCTGGAGAAACAATATCGGTCATCACTCGGCTGATGCTGGATAACACATCAATCGCGGGATACTGGTTTAGCCGCGCCAAATCGCGAGACAGCACCATGTGTCCATCCAAGATGGCGCGCACGGTATCGGGAATCGGATCGTTCAGATCATCGCCATCCACTAACACCGTATAAATGCCGGTAATGGCACCCGCGCCGGGCGTTGTTCCGGAACGTTCTAAAAATTTTGGTAAGAGAGAAAAAACAGAAGGCGTATACCCTTTCGTCGTTGGCGGCTCTCCAACCGCCAGTCCAATCTCTCTTTGCACATGCGCAAGGCGGGTCAGAGAATCCATCATAAAAAGAACTTGCTTACCGCAATCACGAAAATATTCCGCTATCGCTATCGCAAGATACGCCCCGCGACGGCGTACCAACGGCGGCTGATCGGACGTCGCGACAATCACGACAGAGCGTTTCAATCCCGCTTCGCCCAGGTCACGCTCAATAAACTCTCGAACCTCTCTTCCTCGTTCACCAATAAGCGCAATGACATTAACATCGGCCTCTGTATATTTCGCCATCATGCCCAGCAAAACCGATTTGCCAACGCCGCTTCCTGAAAAAATACCAATGCGTTGGCCACGTCCCACCGTCAGCAATCCGTTAATTGCACGAATCCCAACATCCAATGGCTCGGTTATCCTTCGGCGTTCCAAATGAGAAGGGGGCGTTGAATAAAGCGGATAAAAACAATCGGCCGCTATCGAACCCAATCCATCAATCGGACGTCCCAATCCATCTAAAACACGTCCCAGTAAGGCTTCTGAAACCGGCACAGAAGACGCCTCCGACCCCAAACGCGTTATCGCACCACCCGGCCCCACACCGGTTAATTCGGAAAGGGGCATCAACAAGACTTTGTTGTCTCTAAATCCAACGACCTCTGCAAGTACTTTATTGTGAGCCGACTCAATTTCACAAATATCGCCTAAAACACAATGCGCAACAAAACCTTCCAGTATCATGCCGACCACATTGGAAATTCGGCCACGCGACGGCATCAGATCCAGCATCTCTATTTGATCAATATAAGAATCTATCGTGTTCACGAGGGTTTCTCCGATTCTGATTTTGACAGAAGATGTTTCTCCATGATTTTCAATTGACTCTTTAACCGCGCATCAACACTGCGTTCTTTGCTTTCCACAATCGCGTCTCCCGGAAGAAGCGCGGGGTCTATTTCAAATCGAAGCGATGAAATCCCTTCAATCGCCTTCAATAGTTCTGGCGTTTTTTGAGTCAAAAATGCCGCATCTTGTGGATGAATTCGAATGCAAACCGAATCGGCTGGCGCAAGGGTCTTTAATCCTTCCGCAACAAATCCGAGGACGGCCTCTGAATTGTCTGCGATTTCTTTACGGAGAATGCGTTCGGCAATCGCGATTGCAATCTTCAATACGTTTTGTTCGGCTTCGGAGGCTTTTTTTTCGGTCAGGCATTTCACATCAGATAACAACTGTGAGAGAACCCTTGTGAGCCGATCATATTCCAAAATCTCTTCCGCCTTCACACTTTTGCCCGTATCCTCCCCTTTTTTGAATCCTTCTGCGATCCCTTTTTCCGTTCCTTCTAAAAGACCTGCGGAAAAACCTTGATCAAAAGCCAGACGACATTGTTCTTCTTGTGCGCGAAGACGCGCCGTCTCTTCGTGCGCTTTGGTTTCTAGCTCGACCTTAATATCCTTTAGGGCAAAGCCCTGGATATCCATTTTGTCGCCTAAAGGTCTTTTGACCAACTTCGATTTTTCGTTCACAACAGACATCTTTTTTATTAAACCAGAGCATCGCTTGCTGATTTTTTACCGCCGAGGACAATCTTTCCTTCATCGCCCATTCTCCTTAATACTTCGACGATCGCTTTTTGTCCGGCTTCGACATCGCTCAACTTCATCCCGCCGCGGCCTTCAATATCCTCTCGTAGCGTTTGTCCCGCGCGTTGAGACATATTTCTAAATATTTTATCCTTCACCGCCTGCGAAGCGATTCTCAACGCAATGGCGAGCTTATCTTTTGGAATCTCTTTCATCGCCGTTTGCATAGATGCATCGTCAAACTTGGCAATATCCTCGAAGATGAACATGAACTCTTTGAGGGCTTCTGCCATCTCGGGACTCGCTTCCATGACCTTTTCCATCAAGCTCTTGGCCATGGCCGAATCGGCCTCCTTCAAAATATTCGCGACAAATTGGACACCGCCCAAAGGCTCCGCTTTTTCCTGTGGAACAATCCCCAGCTTTTCCAACGCCTCAACCAATGCGTCACTCAATGTCTCAACGATTTCCTCAACCACTGGCGGAGGAAGCGCATCTAATGAAGACATACGGATCACCACTTCAACGCGGATGTCCATGGGCAAGTCCGATAGAATAGAGACTGATTGTTCGGTCGTGAGATAGGTTAAAATAAGCGCGATGGTCTGAGGATGTTCTTTGCTAATGAGGTCAAAAATGGCTTTTGGATCAATCCATTCGAGTGCCGCAATCTTTTGCGAATTGGTTTTTCTCCCTGGGATCGCTGGATCCATTCCCAGCATTCTTTTATAAATGGAATTTAAGTACTGTTTTTTCTCGTAGACCCCGTTCGTTGAATTGTCAATAAACTCCAACAAGACCCGCTCTTGATCGTCGGAAGTCGGATGCCCTCCCACCCTTGGAATATTGACCCCCAATTTTCGAATCTCGTCTGGACTCAAGAACTGGAGTACAGTGGAAGCGACCTCATCCCCCATTGCGTCAATGAGGATCGCCACTTTTTGATAAGGATTTATTTTTTGCGCAATCTCATTCATAGCGCGCCCATTATAGGATTCTTTGTCGGCAATTCATTTTTACTGAATGATCCATTCATTTCTTGTAACCGTACCACGACCAACGGGGCAACGTGCCCTGCGAGGAGTGGCAATCCACCATCCGCTAGGATGCCTCACGAAGGATTTTCTTCAATAGCTCGGCGGCCGCTTTGGGATCATCCTTGGCCAATTGTAAAACCTGCTCTTGCGGTGTGATCGGAGGCGGAAGCTGAACAACAGGGATCTCTTCAACCATTTTTTTCTCTTCCATTTGTTCCTCCAATACGGCGCGACCCATGCCCGCGCCTGCAACGGCCAATGCCGGGTCAACCGGAGGCACATAGAGCAAGCTCTTCATAATCGGACGAATAATCAAGAAAAAGATCACCAGTGCCAACACAAAGCCGATGACATAACGAATGAGCGGCATCCAATCCGACAATAAGAATTTCGATCCTTCTTCCTCTAACTTTTCGGTTTCAAATGAAATATTAACAACCGACAACTGATCGTCTCGATCGGCCGAATAGCCCATCGCATTTTTCACCACGGTCTCAATTTTTCCCATTTCAACCGCCGACCGGGGAATATATTTTCGAATCTCTTTCCCCTCTGCGTCTTTCGTCACTTCATAAGTGCCGTCTATCAATACCGCCACCGAAAGATTTTTAATCGTCCCTAACGGTTCAATCGTTCGAATCGTTGTCTTATTGATTTCGTAATTGGTAATCCCATTTTTTCTCGTCGAGTCGGTTTCGGTTGTTGAACGCGGCGGATCGGTCAGTGCCCCCGCAGGGAGATTGGATCCCACACCGGGAGGCGGCTCCGTTGCTTCGGATTTACTCTTGGTCTTCTCTTCCCCTAACTGTTCGCTGCGGGCCACCTGAATATCAGGGTCAAACTTTTCTTCCATCTGTTCAACTTGCGCGAAACCGAGAACGGACGATACACGAACAGTCGCCTTTTCCGATCCGACAACGCGTTCCAACATGGTTTGAATCTTTCGCTCCATGTCTTTCTCAAGATTACGTTGGTACTCCATCTGCGAACTCGATGCGACCATTTTGGGATCGGTTTCGGCCGGTTTTGAAAGCAGCCGCCCGTTGCCATCCACAATCGTCACCTCTGCGGGATCCAGGCCTTCAATGCTCGACGCCACCAAGTGGGTAATACCTTGTAACTGGATTTCCGAAAGCCGCTTGCCGGGTCGAAGTGCCACGACTACAGATGCCCTTGCTTTTTCCTGCTGCTCTGAAAAGAGCGTTTTTTCCGGAACAACAATATGAACCCGCGCCCGAATCACCTCTTGAAACTGGGAAATGGTTCGCGCCAACTCCCCTTGCAATGCCCGTTTATAATTGAGTTTTTGCGTAAATTCAGTCACGCCAATTGAGGTCTTGTCAAAGAGTTCAAAACCCACGCCACCAGAGGAAGGAAGCCCCTCCGTTGCTAACTTCAGTCTTGTTTCATGCACCTTTTCGGCTGGAACCAAGAGTGCCGTTTTATCGCTTGAAAAGCTATAAGGGACATTTTCTTGTTTGAGCCATCTCTCAATGGCCTGCAAATCTTCCGACGCAAGATTGGAATAAAGGAGTTCAAATTTAGGTGCCTGCGCCCAAAAAAAAGTAACGGCAATCACCGCGAACGCGGCCGCTAACGCGCCGAACACGGCAATCTTCTTTCCCGTGCTCATCGCTTTTATATTTTCTGCAATTTGCGTTATAAAATCAGGCATGGCTTTCCTACGACTGCTTGTGCAGTCTATCCCCGCTTCCCGTTGGTCGCGGACAACAACAAAACATTATTCTCTTAATCGTTCATTTAAGAATAGGGCTATCCCTAACAAGCCACTAAACTTGCATCCTAGAAATTTCTTCATACGCCGATATTAATTTATTTCTTACTTGCATCATCAATTGAAACGTGACTTCCGCTTTTTCAACGGCAATCATGGTTTGATGAATATCTTGATTTCTTGCCGTCGTCAAATCAACAATCGCTTGATCCGCCTGCACCTGAACATTATTGACCTTCAGGATAGACTCTTTCATTGTATCGGAGAATGTCTTTTCCTTTTCTATCCCCAATGTATAATTATAAGCATGTGCTTCAGAAGACGGAATCGGTTTTGTCCCAACGGGTTCTATTGCCATTTTATTTTCCTCCTTGCCTGTAGGGGCTATTGGTAGGGGCGGGTTTCAAACCCGCCCGTACAAACCCGCCCCTACTTTACCTTTGTCCTATTTCTAATGCTTTTAATGCCATACTCTTGGACGCATCTAGCGCGGTCACATTTGCATCGTAAGAGCGCAGTGCCGAAAGCATATTGACCATCTCCGACACGCCATTCACATTCGGATAAAGAACATATCCATCGGTATCGGCATCGGGATGTTCCGGTTGAAAGACCTTCCGAAGCGGCGTTTTATCCTGCACAATTTTTGAAATTTTAACGCCCTGATAAATATCAGCGAAATCGGTTGGCTCTTCCATCGCGGCCGCAACTGCTGTTGTTTCAAAGATTACATCTTTCCTACGATACGGTCCGCCCTCTTTTGTTCGCGTGGACTCCACATTCGCCAGATTGCTGGAAATCACTTCCAGTCTTCTTTTTTGTGCGTTTAATCCTGATGCTGAAATAGCAAAACCTTTTTCGATATCCATGGCAACCTCCTTTTATGTGGGCGAAAAGTTTTTCGCCCATACATCACCCATCAACCCATCCGCACCCCTTGGGCGAAAGGTTTTTCGCCCCCACAAACCCATGCCTGCCTCGTCTACCCGCCAACATAGACTGCGTAGCAGTCGTCCTCGCAGGTGGCCACGCCACCCGCCGTGCCGTCATCTGCCTTCTCGAATGGCGTATTTTAGTCCGGTCATTTTCCCAGAAATCAATTGCGTGGACGCCGTGTACATCAGTTGATTTTCTGCCATTTGCGCCATCTCTTTTTCCGCGTTCACATTGTTCTGATCCCAGCGTGTCGTTTTATCTTGAGACATTTCCACATACGACTCCGCCCCACGCGGATGCCCGTTAATTGGGATATGTCGCGACTGCGTCAAGTCCAACTTCATCGTCAGTGCAAAGTGTGCCCTATTTGTTGTCGTCATCGGCCCGGAAGGCGGCGGAATAAAATCACGAATCGCCTTCTTAAAATTCATCTCTTTCGACTTATAATAAGGGGTATCCTGATTTGCAATGTTGGAAGTAGTAGATTGATGCTTCGCCGTGCGAAGATCCAACGCCCGATGCAAAAGATTGGTTGTGCGATCAAATAAGTTAATAAACATAAATCCTCCTTTACGCGCTTGCGGGGCAATGCATCCCGACTTCCTTTTCATTTCCTTCTTCCAGCAACTCTTCCTCAGCATCAGGCCCGCGATACTCTCTTAATTTATTCCTAAGCGTGCGAATACTGATTCCCAAACGTTTTGCTGCATGCGTTCTATTTCCACCCATCTCATCGAGTGTCCCGAGTATTAAATTTCGTTCGACTTCCCAGAGTGTCACCCCGCCACCAAACCGATTTTCCCCCACCCCATTTAGAGATGCAGGCAAAGAAGCACTCATGGATTTTGAATCATTTTCTTTTACAGGGGCGATTACATGAACGGGTGGATTCATGGGTATCGCACCGATTGAAGAAACCCCGTTCATGACAACGGTTGTAACGCCAGTGATATCCAGATGTTCCGGCAAAATGATTCCGTCTTGTACTTCTGCAAGCAACGTGGCGCGTTCCATCACATTTTCCATTTCACGGATATTACCGCGCCAAGGACGTGACATCAGCGTCGCAATCGACTCACGAGAAATGGTCACCGGATTTCTATGATTTCGGCGGCTTGCCGCGCGACTGATAAAATACTCGGCTAAAAGCGGAATATCGCTGATCCGATCTCTCAACGGTGGGATCCGAAGCGGAAAGACATTCAGGCGATAATAAAGATCCTCTCGGAATCGCCCTGCCTCCACCTCCTTTAGAATGGGACGATTCGTCGTCGCAATCACTCGAATGTTTAACGGGATGGGCTCCCTTCCCCCGACGCTGTCCACCTCCTTTTCCTGTAAAACGCGTAATAATTTGGCTTGAAGCAAAATCGGCATCTCGCTGACTTCATCGAGTAAAATCGTTCCGGTATGCGAAAGTTCAAATTTGCCCGGTTTTCGGGTGACCGCCCCGGTAAAAGCTCCTTTTTCATATCCAAATAGTTCTGACTCCAATAAATTTTCCGGAACAGCCGCGCAATTAATCGCAATAAACGGGCGAGGGGCACGTGGAGAATGCTCATGAACAAATCGGGCAACAAGCTCTTTCCCTGTGCCGCTTTCCCCTTCAATAAAAATAGTTGCATCGGAGCTTGCCACGACTTCTGCCATTTTAAGCAATTTCAACATGCCAGGGTCTTTCGTTAAAATTACCCGATGATTAAATCGAGGTGAGGGTCCTGCCTCTTTATTATCCAGACTGGATAAAGCCTGCGGAGAAGCGCTCTTTTTAATCACCTCTAAAAGCCGCTCCTGTGAAAACGGCTTGACCAGATAGTCGAGCACACCCAACTTCATGGCTGAAACAGCCGTGTCAATTGTGCCATGTGCCGACATAATAATGACGGGGATTTTAGGGGTACGTTGATTCACATTATGAAAAAGATCAATCCCGCTCATGCCGGACATCTGCATATCCGTTAAGATTGCTGCAACGGGTTTTTCATTGAGGCGCGCCAATGCCTCTTCACCCGACATTGCCATTTGTGTCTGATATCCTAGTTGTTTCAACGATTCCGCCAATGCCACCCGCATGGCTGGATCATCGTCTACGACTAAAATAGGTTTTTCAACAGCGTTCATTTCAGACCCTCTCTGGGTTTATTGGCAGGGACACCGTAAAAACCGTTCCCTCGCCAACCTTACTTTTCACATCAATCGTGCCATGATGCGCAACGATCGCATTATAGACTATTGCAAGTCCTAGGCCAGTTCCTTTGTTTTTCGTTGTATAAAATGGATCAAATATTTTTGACAAGACCTCATCCGACATGCCAAAACCCGTATCAGAGAACAAAATTTGTACGTCTTTTCCATCTGTTATAGCATGAATTGTCAATTGGCCTCCCTGTGGAAGGGCATCAATTGCATTCAAAATAAGATTAAGAAAAATTTGCCGCATGAGGTCTTCATCGCAGTAAACATCCTCGTTGAGTGCGTCCGTTGATTGCGCCAAATGGATTTGTTTTTGATCTAATAGGTACCTTGCAAAGAGTGTGGCTTCTTCAATTACTTTTTTTAAGTCTGTTTTTTGCAAATGCGGCGTCAATTTCTTAGTAAAAAGAAGCATATTGGAGAGGGCATAGTCCATTGCGGAGACCGCTGTATGAATGTGTTTTGCCCAAGACTGCTTTTCGGCATCCGCAGATAGCCCATTGGATAAAAGAGAGGCAAAAAGTTCGATACTCCCCAGCGGATTTCTCAATTCATGGGCAATTCTCGCCGACATCTCTCCTAAAACGGCCAGTCGTTTATTGCGTTCGGCTTCTTCACGCAATCTCTCCTGCTCTAGCGTACTCTCGTTTAACGCCTTGTTTTTAATCTCTAATTCGTCTTTAAGTTGACGAACTTGTCCTTCTAAAAGCCGATAGCTTTTTTCTAATTCGGCCGACGTGGCATTAAATTGACGCATCGCCTCTTCAAGCAATTGTACTTTTTCTGGTTCCATTTTATTCACAACCCCCTAACCCCCTTTATTAAGGGGGAATTCAATTGGGGCAGGTTTGAACCCTGCCCCAACATTAACCCATCCCCACCTAGCCTCCCCTTGAAGGGGAGGAATACCCGCTTTTGTCATTTCGACCAAAGGGAGAAATCTGTTACCTCAATGTTATCAAGTCCTTGAGATTTCTCACTTCGTTCGAAATGACAGAGAAAAAATATTTTCGTTCATACACGATGTCCACACTTAAAACAGATGCTCTCTTTCACAGCGACCAACGGGAAGCTGTCACGCTTCGCAAGGTGGCCGCACCACCCGTCAGAAGGGGCTTGTTTTTCCTTTTGCTAGTTCGCGGATCAACCCATTTTTTGTATCTTGTGAGATATTTTTAAAATATTTTCTCCCTTCTGCATCCTGTCCTGTCAACTCATAACTGGTTGCCAATCGCAATCGCGCCCACTCCATCTCTTTTTCTCCCCCTTTTTTATTTTCTAAAATGGCACGATAAGACGAGATCGCTTTTTTATGCTCCCCCATCTGAAAATAGGTATCGGCCAATCGCATGGAAGGCAGGTCTAATTTCCCCACGCCCTCTCCAATCCATCGGGCATAGACCTTGATTTCATTATCATAATCGGAGCGATACCGATACGCTTCAGACAATTTGAGGAAAATATCAGGCCGATTGGAATCCTTTGTAAAATGAGACAACCATTTTTCGTACGCCGTAATCGTTTGCGTGACATCCCCCCGCTTAAAATGAAGATCACCTAAGTCGGCATAGGCCTTTTCCCGATCCAGAGAGATTCGTTGATACATCTCCAATGCTTGCTGTGCGTTTCCATAATCGCCAATGGCCACAAGCGATTTTCCTTTTTGGTAGAGCGCTTCTTCCCAAAGCGGAAATCGAAAGTTTTCCGAAATGGGCTTTAGAAGATGAATCGCCTTGGAGTAAAGCCCGGTCTTCACATGGCTCATCGCAATCATATAACCAATCTCGGTGCGCAGCATCTCTTTTGTAAAGGCCTCTGGATACGAATGGAAAAGCGTCACCACTTTTCCCGGATCGTTGATCGTCTTAAATTGAGTCGTAATGGTTTCATGAAGGGTCTCTTGCACCTCTTTTCGATAGGGAGACATGCTCGGCAGGTTCACAAGCAGCATCGCCTCCATCTCAATGACCTTCTCTACATTTTGATCTTTCTTCAATTGATAAATCGCCTCCAGAATAATCCCTTGTGCCGTCGTTGAGGGCGGGATATGGGTTAAATAATCAAGGACATCGGTCTTGATCTTTTCTTCAAGTGTCATATTGGTCTTAGAAGGGACATGAAATGCCTCTTGCTCTAATGTTGGATCGCAGGAAGACGGGGCCTTCAACCCCTTCTTGGGTGATGGCGGAATCGTTTGACGGCACTTCTTAAGCGCATTCATCGCTAAAAGAATACGCCCCAGATTAAAGGCGGGGTCGTCTTTTGAAATGCGGCCAGCGGAAACGGCATACCGATGAAGCGTGTCGGAAACGGAGGGAATATTGGGCGTCACAATCACAATGTGTGGCTTTGATTTTTTCTCCAGATTGATAATCGTTTCAATGCGCACCAAAGCGACGGCGGCCAACGAATCTTTTGGATAAATATTGTAAAAATCAAGAAGCGCGGCCTTTGCATCGTTAAATTGCTGCGCTCTGAAAGCGGCTTCCCCATATTGAAAAAGGGCGAGTTGGTTTTTATATCGGTAAGTGGGATCCGCCACGGCCAGCTTTTTATAGGCTGAAAGTGCTTCGTTAAATTGCCCCATCTGATAGACGGTATCGGCGTACCCGAATAAAACAATTGCCCTTTCTTCTGCCGGCATGGGCGGGACCGATCGCAACAATTGATCGTATTGCTCCTTGGCCTCATACCATCTTCCCCATGCCTGATACACTTTAGCAATCCCAATTTTCGCCCGAAGCATGAACGCCTCGTCAATTCCATCATCGACTATTTTCTGGAAACTCCCAATGGCCTCATAATAGAGTTTTTGCCGCGTATAAATTTCACCCACCCGATAATAGCCAAAGGTCGCTAACTCCGAATAAGGATATTTCTTCACCGCTTCCTGAAGAGAGGTCATTGCAAAGGCCAACGCGGTTTTCTCGCCTGCATCATACTGTTTTTCATAAAAATCACCGATAAAATAAGCCGCGACTTCCGCATTATACCGATCCCCTTTTAGTAATTTCTTTGCCTTTTTAATGGCGAGATCGAGATTGCCGGCACGATACGCTTTTAACGGCTCACGCATTGCCGCTTCGTTCTTCTCACTCATCAGACGGGAAAAAACGGGACCTGCTTGTTTTGGTTTTTTCTTTTCTAAAGGTTTAATGGGTTTTGGACTGGGCGGGAGAACCACCACCCGAATTTTCGGCGTTTCTTGATGAAGTGCTTTTTGATGATTTTTATTGGGTGAAGTCGGTTTTTTGTGTATAACCGCATCAGATTGAACGTTTTTTTTGTTATGATCTTTTTTGTGGGAGTCCGCAGCAAACGTCACGGAAAAGACGCCGATTAAAATAATAATCGTAATTTGTTGTAAAAACTGCTTCATTTTGTCCCCTTTTCTCGCTGGAACATTCTTTCCCACCCCAATAAAGACGCAAAAACAATGCCATACTCAAATTAGTGCTCACTATTTTGTTTGCTTATTTTTTTCTGATCAAGATCATGCGCTTTGGTATTTTTTTTCGGATTGTTTTTTGCCACCAATGTTTTCCCTTTTTTGGCCGCTTCTAACGCTTTATTTTCTCGTTTTAATGTCGCATTTTTCTCGCGTGCGGTATTTTTGATGACGGCAGTTTTTGCCTCCTTGGAGACCAGCTTGAAAATCTTTTCCGCACCGCTTTTATCTCCGATTGCCTCATAGGATGCGCCCAGCCGCAGTTTAACCCAATCCACGTCTTTTTTCTCTTTTTCTGTTTTTAGCGCACGTTGATAATATTCAATGGATTTGGAGTAAAGTTTCTTTTGATAGTAGGCATCGGCCAATCGAATATAAGGCCGTTTTGCCTCGGCCCCCTCTTCCGCAATCCATTGGTGATAAATCTGAATTTCACGATCGGTTTCTTTTTTAGCACGATAGGCATCAGACAGTGTTTTGAAAACCCCTTTTCGTTCATCATGCTTGGGGTGATGGGTCAGCCACTTTTGGTAGGCATCAATGGCAAGTGGAATTCTCTTCTGCGCGTTATACACATCTCCCAGCGGAAGGAGTACATCTTTTCGATTTGGATATCGCGTCAAAAAAGTTTCCAGCATATTTTGTGCGTCCGGGTATCGTCCCATCTGTGCCAATAAAACACCCATATAATAAAAAGACTCTTGGGCATGAGGACTTCCCGTATTGGCCGAGATGGGTTTGAAATACTCGATGGCATCGGCCAAAAGTCCCAGTTCCATGTGGCTTTTTGCGATTTTGAATCCAACGGCTTCGCGCATTTTAGCCACGTTAAACGCCTTCCGAAAACGATGAAAAAGCGCAATGACTTCCTGAGGATCCTCAATTTGATCGAAATGCTCTAATACCGTTTGATGGAGATAACTTTGCACGTGGTGCAGATAGGGAGAAAGCGAGGGGAGGATCGGAATCATCTGCTCATAAAGGTCTTCCGCCATTTCAAACGAAACGTGACGACGCATTTCGATCAGTCCATCTAAAATCGCAATTTGCGCGGTCGTACTAAACGGGCGGTCAAGCATCAGCGATTTCGCTTCTGCATCAATATGCCGAATACTCTGTTTAATCGTTTCGGATTTACAAGGGTTCTGACAATCCATTGTCGTTAACCGTCCAGTTGCGGCAACGATTTTCGCGATCCGGGCCGTTGGGTGAAATGAGGCCATCAAGTAAATTTTATCGGCCAATACTTGGGCGCCTTCCTTATCGCCCTCTTTTCTAAGGATGTTCGAGAGCATGGAAAGCGCGATTGGCGAGACAAAATGGTCTGGATATTTTTTGTATAGCTTCTGTAAAATCTCCTTCGCCTCCTTCAAGTGACCGGTTCGATAAGCCGCTTCCCCATAATGGAAAAAAAGCTCCGGGTCTTTGATCATTCGCGCGTCTGTTCCCGGCAGAAGAATCTTCGTGGCCTGAAAACGCAAATGCGCATCATTGAATCGTCCCAATTCAAACAACGCATCGGCATACAAAAACGCGCCGATCTGTTGATTCGTCAAAGAAGGATTGTAGTCCGCCAGATAGGGATAGGCGCGCGACACCTCATCCGGCCGTCTTAATCCTCTGTAAGATTTCATCAGCCCCACCTGTGCCGAGGCCCCATACATCTTTTTCTGTGAAGAGTTGACCACCACACGATTGAAACTGCCAGACGCCTCGATATATTTATTCAGATGGAGATAAAGATTGCCCCTTTTCAAAAGGAGGCGATCGGCATTTTCAACGCCAGAATACTGACGAAGGGCCATCTCAAAGGCATTCAGCGAATCTTTTAGTTCCTCCCCTTCCCCACCCACGGTCTCCCACCGTCTGAAATAAAAATCGGATATTAGGAATGTCGCCGTCTCGGACAGTGTCGGATTTTTCGCGAGAATCTTCGTCTCGGCAATCGCGCGCTCGACCTCACCGCGTTGATAAATATCCAATACCGGTTGAAATGCTTTTTTATGCTCGGTCGGGATCATCGTGAAAAGATCTTCTTCCCATTTCTTGGGATCATCTCCCGGATTTTTTAATTCAGGCGGTGTGGGTGGATCTTCCTTTTGTTCTGATCCATTCGGAGCTGGCATTTTCTGTTTGACAGAACCAATGTCCTTCATCACAGGCGCATGTCCAGAAAACCCTTTCGTTGCAATAGCAAGAATGGAAAAAGAACAGACCGTTATGATTAAAAATAAAATACGCATAGTAACTTTTCGGAGACTTAAAAAATATTCTTTAGGGGGCACCTTGGGGGACTTCAATTGCATTCTCTTCCATCATTACATTCTCTGCATTCTCTTGTTTTTTTGATTCGGGAAGCGATTCTTCAATCCCGCGGCGTTTCATTTTTTCGACTAACGTAGTCCGATTGAGTCCCAAAAGAAGCGCGGCCTGACTTTTGACCCCGCGGGCTCTGATCAACGCTTGTCGAATCAGCCGATTTTCAAATTCCTCAACCAGTTTAGGCAATGACACCCCTTCCGGCGGAAAATCGGCCATCGGTTCCACCATTTCCGGTTTTTGTAAAACAGCATGGCCATTGACTGGTAGGACAATGGGCTCATTCCGAAATGGCGCAATGGGTGCCTGCCGCGTCTCCATAATTTTTTCTGGAAGGTCTTCGACTTCAATCACCCCTTCATCTTTAAAGACAATCATCCGCTCAACAATGTTTTCCAATTCGCGAATGTTTCCGGGCCAGGGGTAAGCCATTAAAAAATCACGCGCCTCTTCTGAAACCCCGGTAATCGTCTTTTGTTTTCTCTCGTTAAATTTCGCTATGAAATGCGCCACCAAAAGGGGAATATCCTCTTTTCGTTCTCGTAACGGGGGCAATGTCATGGGAATGACGTTCAACCGATAAAACAAGTCATTGCGGAATTTTTTTTCTAAAACGGCCTGTTCCAAATCAATATTGGTGGCTGCCAAAATTCGGACATCTACGGAAATCACCTTGGTTCCACCGACCCGTTCAAATTCCCGTTCTTGAATCGCGCGCAGCATCTTGACCTGTAATGGGTAAGGCATTTCACCAATTTCGTCAAAAAAGAGGGTCCCGCCTTGTGCCAATTCAAATCGTCCGGGCCGGGTATTAATCGCACCGGTAAATGCCCCTTTTTCATGGCCAAACAGCTCCGATTCGAGGAGGGCTTCTGGGATCGCACCACAATTAATCGGGATAAACGGCTTTTCGGCGCGTAAACTTTGCGCGTGAATGGCTTTTGCGACCACCTCTTTTCCAGTACCACTCTCTCCGGAAATGAGCACCGTGCTATCACTCACCGCGACCTTATGAATCAGATCCAGTATTTTTTTAATTTCAGCAGATTGTCCAATCATTGTAATCTTATTTTTAGTTTGATCTATCGTATCCATATCAATCATCGCCCTTCTTACAGTGAGATAAACGCATCCAATGCTATTCTATCAGATTATACAGGGGTGTCAACTATTCGACGCTATTTAGTGCCTGAACGGAAACCCCAGTTCTTGTCATTTCGACCGAAGGGAGAAATATTTTTTCTCAACGTTATTAAACCCATGAGATTTCTCACTTCGTTCGAAATGACAGAAAAAGAGCCTTTTTGTTCAGACGCTACTTAAAAAATAGCGAACAAGACTGTTAAAGAAGGGGAATTTTTTTTTCTCTTGCAGAGTACTCAACGACAGTCACGGCTTGATGGAGGCGTTGTAGTCGGATATTTCGTTTTCGGATGGAAAGAATATCGTTTGTTGGAAAGATTTCCGCACGGATTTCTTTCTGAGTCTTTTGTAAAAACTGACGCAGCGTTTTATAGTTATCGGCGTTAAATCGCTTTAAAAATTGTGGATTAAACGTCACGAATCCTTCCGCGACATCTTTTGCAATGGCTGCAAGCGACCGACCGTTGATTTGATTCTCTGGCATAGAAAGACTCTTGTGGGCAACCACCCCGGCACGTTACTTCATCCTGCGATCACGTTTAATTTGAAATTGACGCCGCACAACATAGCGAATGATATGCTCACGATCCGACTCCTTCAAAAGATTCGAATACATGACCAGACTATACTCTTTGAGATTCACTGACGATTGACTCTCAATCTCTCCCTTCAAAAAAAGCTCTTTGAACGGGAGAATCGGCAAAACAAAATGCAGCTCAACAATTTCTCCGATCCGATGGGACGTTGGTGTTTGTATTTTCATCCCGCCGAGGCTCATTTCAAGAATGACTGCACGATTGGGGTAGAAGGTCTCATCATGCGTCGGTGCTACGGTCTTAATCAGCAGATTAATCTTCCAATCCAAACAAAGCAGCAACTCCACCAGATCGGCATCCATCTCGTTTCTTTTTTCGTAAAGCTTTTCGGAAGAATTAATCGTTTCCAACGAAGGGAAAGACGGAATATGATAAAGCGCATTCCTTAACCCCATTTGGGCCTCGCAGGTCTCATTCGGATCAACAACGCGATAAATTGCATGACAATCAGAAGGAACAGAAACACAACGATCGGTTCTGCCAATTATTTCATTATTCTTATCATCCAGTTGTTTTTCCATTCGACTCTTTTACTCCTTCTTTTGATTGAAGGGCCTCCGCCAGATTTTCGATATCGGGTAGACTCATTTCAACCCGATTCCTTCCCTTTTTCTTCGCAAGATATAATGCCACATCGGCCAGATGAAATAGGTCCTCCGGGTTGGTCGCATGAGAAAATGGGAAGATCACGACCCCGATGCTAACCGACAAATGAATCGCCTCTTTCTCTTTTCTAAAAATATGCGACGCGACAATATGCCTCATCCGCTCTGCCGTGACTTCAGCCTCTTCGGAATTCACCTCCGGCAAGATGACGACAAATTCTTCCCCCCCATATCGCGCCATCACATCAATCTCTCGAATCGCCTGCCGAATCAAGAGGGCAATCTCCTGTAAAACGGCATCACCGGTAATATGACCATACCGATCATTCACTCTTTTGAAATGATCAAGATCAATAATGAATAGTGCCAGCGTTGTTCCCAGCCGATGGGAACGCTTCAACTCGCGTCCCAATATGTTCAGAAATGCCCTTCGATTTAAGACATTCGTCAACTCATCAGTCGCCGCCAACGCCTTTACTTCTTGATACATCTGCGCATTCCGAAGGCTCAAAGACAATGCCGTTGAGACCATCAGTAAAATTTGTGTCTGATATTCATTGATGCAAAGAAGCCCCCCTCCTTCATTGCGCCCCATTTCAATACGTAAAATACCAATTTTTTCAGAAGCCGCGATGAGCGGGATGATGATCTCATTGCCATTGGAAGCCGCTTTTGGTTCTGATTTTTCATGACATTGCAAAAAAAATGCTCGCAGTCGCTCCCCTTCTCCCTTTGCGGACTCCCGCTCTGCCCCTTCTTTTTGCTGCGGAAAAACCCATACCTGATCCATTCCCCCTCGCCCCTTCAAGAAAAGAGAAAGCGTCTCATAAGGGATCATCTGTTTAATCGTTTCAGAAAAAGCACCCACGGTCATCCCCGGATTCAAAAACGAGGTGATCGTCTGCGTCATTTGATAAATACGGGACAAATCGCGATTCCAAATTTGCAAACGGGCCTTTTCCTCCAAAAGCCGCTCCTTCGTAAGCGACATAGAGCAAAGCATATTGTCCGCGTTTACTTTGGTCTCAAGCCCTTTCGCAATCGTTTTTTTCAATTTATCAAACGAAAGCGGCAGGCTTAAATAATCGTAAACGCCATTCCGAAGCATTTCGCAAAGCACTTCCGATTCAATGGAATCACCCAACAAAATAACACAAGCCGTTGAATTCATCTCCCGCACACGATGGAGAAAAGAGTGAGTCTCTTCAATAGATGCCTGATGTTTAAGATGAATCAACGCGACATCAACTGCTCCCAGATCTCCCGTTCTCCGGCCAAAAAGACCATACAAACATTCATTATTAAGCACAAAGGGAAAAGAAGTTGAGGGCAAGCAATGGAAACCAGAATCCTTGAGAAACGGTCTCACTGCTTCTTCAAGCGAGGGTAAAAAATCAATAAACAATACCTTTGACATAAATCATTCCTACAGACGTCTTATCGGTCTTGGAATTTGGGCTGTCTTTTTTCGACAAAGGCCGACAACCCTTCCTTCATATCTGCGGTTTCGCAAAGTGTTCCGAAAATTTCTGCTTCAAGCGAAAGGCCCGACGAAAGGTGATGAACCGATTCGGCGAGAATCGCCCTCATTGCGGCAGAAACCGCCGGCCTTCCTTTTGTGGCAATCTTCTTGGCCAATCCTTGCGCCTCCTTCAAGACATCTGCCTCTGGAACAACGCGATTGACAAGGCCAATCGCCTTGGCCTCTTCCGCGCTCAGCAAATCTCCGGTTAAAATCAGTTCCATCGCCTTTCCCATGCCCACCAATCGGGGTAGCCGCTGCGTTCCACCAAATCCCGGCATAATTCCCAAGCCGACCTCCGGCAATCCCAACCGCGTCCGATCCCCCGCGATACGCATATGACAAGCCAGCGCCACCTCTAATCCGCCCCCCAAACAAAAACGGTTGATCGCGGCAATAATCGGTTTTTGCATCCATTCCATTTTATTCAAAAGCGCGTGGCCGCGTTTGGCAAGGCGTTCCCCTTCCTCCGCATTGGAAATCGCAAGAATCTCACGCACATCCGCGCCAGCGATAAAAAGAGCACCCCCCGTTAAGACGATCGCCTTGACTGCCGCGTCTTCGGCAAGACGATCAATCGTTCGCTCCAATTGTTCAATCAGCGGCGACGTAATAAGATTTTGCGGCGGATTATTGATCGTAATCGTTGCAACATTTCCGTCCATTTGCTCTATAATCAATTGATCCATTTAACTCCTTCAAAAAACGCTAGTTAGTGGCTGAACGGAAACTCCAATTTTTGTCATTTCGACCAAAGGGAGAAATCTGTTACCTCAATATTGTCGAGCCCTTGAGATTTCTCACTTCGTTCGAAATGACAGAGAAAGAACCTTTCCGTTCAGACGCTAGTAATTAAAAAAACCTTTTCCTGACTTCTTCCCTAAATAATTCGCGCCCATCATTCGTTTTAACATCGGCGCCGGCCAAAAACGCTCCCCCTGGTCAGATGCCAATTGCTTTAGCGTTGCGTAGACCGTATCAATCCCGATCTGATCGGCATAGTGCAGCGGCCCCCCCTTATCTTGCGGAAACCCCGTGCCTGCCATCATCGCAATATCAATATCACTCGCAGAGGCAACCCCCTCTTGCAACGCAATGACCGCTTCGTTCACCATCGTCATAACCAAACGAGAGGGAATCCCACTAGAAGATGCGGACGCCTTTTTATCTCCAATCGCCGCAATGATTTCGGAAAGACCAGAAACGCCAACAACGCCTCCATCGGCACTTTCGCCATAAGGCCCATAAAATCCCGCGCCACTTTTTACGCCCAGCCTTCCCGCCTGATAGAGCGCGCTTAATATCTTGGCCGGTTTCATCCGCGACCCATACGCATCATAAAGAATCTCGGCGACCTTCACGGAAACATCAATACCTATCGTGTCCAAAAGGGCAAACGGCCCCATCGGCATACCAAAGGCCACCATGGCTTCATCAATCTCTTTTGCAGAGGCAACCCCCTCTTGCAATGCAATCGCCGATTCGTTGAGATAGGGCATCAGAAGACGATTCACCAGAAAGCCGGCACATTCCGTCACGCGAATCGGAATTTTTCGAATGGATTCCGAAAACATCACCAAATCATCAATGGTCTCACGAGAGGTCGCAAGCCCTGGAATAATTTCGACCAATTTCATTGCGGGGGCGGGATTGAAAAAATGAAAACCGATTACTTTTTCAGGACGTTTTGTCGCCGCAGCAATGGCAGAAATCGGCAAAGAGGACGTGTTACTGGTCAGAAGGGTATTTTCAGAGCAGACTGATTCTAACTCGCAAAAAAGTTTTTGCTTCACTGAAATATCTTCAAAGATCGCCTCAATGACCAGATCCACATCTGAAAAACCGGAATAGTCGGTTGCTCCCGTAACCAGTGCCATCTTTTGTTCCATCTCGGACGCGGTCATTTTCCCCCGATCAACACGTCCTTGATAGATACCGCGAATCGCCTTTAAGCCGCGATCTACTTGCTGTTGTGTGACATCCTTCAATATCACTGGAATGCCCGCATAAGTAATGACCTGCGCAATGCCAGCCCCCATTGCCCCGGCACCAATGACCCCTACCTTATAGATATACATCAAACTCCTCCTGATTGGTTGATTGCGGTTATTCTAATGTGCTTGATTTGTTTTGTAAAGAGACCGTGATGATTTGACAAAAAGAGATTCTACCGACTAGAATCCAAACCTTGCGGGAGTAGCGCAGTGGTAGCGTAGGAGCTTCCCAAGCTCTTGGTCGCGGGTTCGAATCCCGTCTCCCGCTCCATCCCCCCGTTAGGGCACCTGTGTCTTCAGCTTAAATTGCTGTATCGCACGTCCGCCCTTGTTGTCCGTTACTTCTAATTCGATATCGGTCTGATTATTCGGCAAAGCGGTCATTTCCCAAATCAGCGATCCCGTTTCTGGATCCACCACCATTTTGTCTGGCCCCTTTAAAAGAAGATAGCTTAATTTGTCTAAATCCGGGTCATTTGCGACGATCTGATAAAGATACTTTCCCTCTCGTCCTTCAGGGGGGGGAACAGAAACGATTTCAGGTGTTTTATTGAAAACCGTAAGCATCGAAGAGGAATACGACTCTCCACTGGAGTGTGGATCAGACGGGGTCACAATGACTAAAATTTTGTCCGCACTATGGACATGCTCTGCAGAAAGCGTCTCTCGATTATTCCCATCAATCAAGACTCCATTGACCTGCCACTGGTAATCAAGTTGAATAACATCGCCATCCGGATCCTCCGCAGTTGGTTCTACACGAATGGCATCTCCAAAGTAGGCTGGAATCGGGGAAAGTTGCAGCCCTTTGATGATGGGAGGCCGATTGTTCATCTTTGTGGAAGCAGTGACAGAAGACGAACCAGTCATTCCCGTTTTGCGATCAGTAGAAATAGCAGGGGCCGCAGACGTCGCTCTCTCTTGGGGCGTCTGCGCCCCTTGATCTGAAAGGGGCTCCTCTTTCCATGTTGCAACCCAAACCAAAATCAGGATTAAGATTGCAATAACAATACGTCCTCTGGAAAAGGTCATTCTACCTTATCCATAAACATTTTAACTCCTGAACGCGGCACCACTACGGCGATAGAACCCGTCGTAATATTACCAGAAGAAGACTGCGACTTGACCTCAATCACAATCCTCCCGATCTCATCCACTTTGCCAATGGTAAAGATGACTCCAGAGGCAATACCGGCTCCCATCCCACGATTAGATGCAGAGTCCCTTGCTTCTCCTTGAAGATTTTTATTAATAAGAACAGAACTATTGTCCCGCAAAACAGTCTCATCAGAACTCTCTTTATTGAAAAGCCCCTTTTCATTGATTTGGTTGGCAAAGGCCGTTCCCGTCTCATAATAGAGTCCATACAGTGTTGAGTTACCAAAAACGGAACAAACGTCATTGCCATTATCGGGTGTATAGGTCGGAAGAAAAAGAGCCCCTGCGAGAATTGACGGACTCACCAAGGCGCGCTCCCCCGCCTTCAGATCAATATACCAACCACTTTTCCCACCTTGTGGGTTATCAGGATCATTAATGACCCTATCCGCAAACCCAAAAACGGTGCTGAAAGCAGTGGTTGTCGCAGACAAGTAACCCCCTTTTTTTACTTTAATATCGGTCACATTCACCAACGATTGATCAATTTCAATCGTTGTCGTACATCCTTTCTTCCAGATGCCTTCACTAGAATTCCAACAGCCATTGGGGCCTCCCTCCTTAATCCCATATATGCGATTGCCGAGAGACATATCCCCATTGTCACTTCCTTGCGGACCAGAGGAGAAAAGCCTTCCTGTTCCAAAGAAAACCCATGGCCGTCCTTTCTGATCGGAAGAAGCAATAACCGGCATGAGAACTGGCTTCGCCGGATCAATCAAGGTAGAAATCGTCCAGCCCTCTGGATTTATTTCACTATTCGTCAGGATTCGATGCGCCTTCCCTTTCCAATTCCAGAAGTCATTTCCATCATAAGTTGTTTTCGTTCCGTATGTCTTTCCAATATAGACCACATCATCAATCGGTTCTCCTTTTGTTCTTTCCAGATCCAAAACCGTTGGGTCGCCCATAAAGGCATACCGATCCGCCCCCCCCATATTAAGTTTCGCCCTAAATCTTCCTGTTAAAAGATCAATCACATAAAGTTTTCCATACTCGCTGGAGTCGTTATAAAACAGATTGCTCGGAGAGGCCATGTCCCGCTCTCCCTTATAAGAAAGCGGCCCTGATCCAAAAGTGACATACCAAGTCCCTTTCTTCTCCGTATCTGCCGAATTAGATTTCACCCTCATAATGGCAGGGAATCCTGTTGTAAAACCTAAATCATGATCAGCATCGTCCTCTCCGTTGAATACCCAGAGTAGTTTTGGTGCGACAGCCGTATTTCCGACATGCCATTCCGGATTGGTCACATCAAATGCAAAATAAGCAGAACGAAGGTCGTCACCATCACTCTGATTCACGATGCCGTCGTTATTTCTGTCAATCCGATACTTCCCCCCCCCCATTCGCATGCCAATAATGAGAATCGTTCCCCAACCCCATGGATGATCGGCATCTTCACGAAAAACCCTTGCATCCACCACACGCGGAGAGCCATCCATAAAAAAATAATGCTTACTTTGGTTATAATCTGTGGATGTGATGAGCTTCAGATGCGGCAACAACTCTTGCGGAATAAATGCCCACAACTCATCCCCCAGAGGAATACCCGTAGCTTCATTCCCCGCCATCGTTTTAGTGAAATAACCATGCTCCTCAACAGTCTTTGTAGATGTATTATTACCCGAGTGATAAAATCCGCCATTAAATGCATGGAGCATCCCATCATTTGCGCCCACATACACGACCTGTCTTCTTTTTTTGTATTTACGAAGGAATCTGGAATAAGAAACATCACCATATTTTTTATTATACTTTCCTGTGGGTGATGCGACTAATACGGGCTGTGAATTAACGATATCACCTAGTTTCCATGTCATGTCTGCCTGGCCATCAACGATTCTTTCTCGCTTACGAAAGCCATCCACCTTCTCTCCCCGGATAAAATCAATAATCTTATCCCGCTCACCCGCATTTTGTGCCCGCAAGTAAGGACCCCTGCCGGATAATTCACTCTTTGTAAACTCGATCACGCTTGTATTATTTATTGTTGTCCAAATCTGGCGCGAAGAAGCCGTGCGCTTTGCCAAAGCTTTTCCGGCTTCCCACAAAGATTGGATATCATCAAGCTCAATATCCAGACAATTATCTACTGTAGTCTGGCCCTGGATCACCTGCACAATTCCTCCCTTTGCATCTGGAACACATCGCTCTGCCTTTGCTTCTTTGTTCTCAATATCATAATAAGTTCTTATAATATGGTCTCTATCAATCACGAGCATGCCATCACCGTCATCCTCTCTCATCTGCCCGCGGTCATCTAGATGAAAGGCCTGAAGATAACCCACCCACGCTGTTCTCTCTGCTCGCGGGAGGAAATAAGCCCGATAGACTGCGCCCTCTCCACTAGAGGCGGCCATAGATGCAAGCCCTGTCGCAGAACCGGCCTTTTGTGACATTTCGTAAATAGCCGACAGAAACGCCCCTCGCACGGATATGAGATCTTTTGCCTCAAAATAGTTGTCCGGGATTCCGTCTCCACCCTCTTTTGGCTCACGGGTTACGTTATCTAAAATATCCCACTCCTCTTTTTTGTCCGGCAACAAATAATTGGGGTCTGATTTATCCGCTTCGCTCGGCTTAAATCCTCCAAACATGGCTGCATCACTAACGATATTTGGCCTAAATCCTGCGGTTGCGGTTGACGTTCCGAAATATCCATTAAACGCCAATATGCTATAGAGGGTAATATTTTGTATGCCAGTTAACTTCCCTATAGGAGTCGAAGTAGCAGATGGCACATCAAGATATTGAATGTTTCCACGATCATCCGGTCGTAAATCTGTTATGTGTCCCCAGTACGCCACATCATCCAGAGAATGTGACACACCAATCGCTGTCCGTAATGAACAGTTTTGCTCCCTTGTATTGATACTCGTTGTGGTACCATAGAAATCCAACAGATCGTAATAGGAAGAACAAATATCGTAATGATCAGACGTCAAGTCGTTCGGATCATTCTGATGAAGGCTCCGAATATTGGGCACTGATGATGATGTTGTCGTTCCTGCTACGTTTGGTAGAACCTCTGTATCTTGCGTAGGCATACCGTCTGTCATTAACAACACATAAGAGTTGCAACATTTAATCCATTGCTTATCTTCCTTATTCGGATCAGTACTGATATTTTGATAGTATGGATCATAATCCAAACCAATCTCATAGTTGTTTTTAAGAGAATAGTTGCCATCTTGACCCTTAGCATCATACTTTTTAAAAGTCGTAGGAATCTGCGCATAATATCGCATCGCCTCAAAAAGTGATTCGGCAAGAGGGGTATTTGCATTCGGTTCCACTTTTTCTATGTCATTAATAATATCAATCATCTTGCTTCCGATATTTCGTTCGATATGGCCACCTTGATATGCATTAAAAAACATAAGGCCAAACCGCGCAAGGTCCTGTGTTTCTTGTAACACCCCCTTTGCTTCTTCTCCAGTTCTCTTGATCCGAAGCTTGAATATAGCGGTCCCTGGCGCACTATACGGCAAATGAGTGAATTTGCGGCTTATGATTGTGCCTTCGGGGGTGGGGCTTGTTGTGGTGGTGACGGGGGGGAAGTTATTGGGGCTATAGGTGGACACGGTGGTGGTCGCGCTGGTGATCGTGGTGAAGACAGTTTGAAACCATAAACCATAACAGCTAGTTATTTTTTGTGTAGAACTAATGTCACTCCTGGAACCATCCTTATTAAAGATTCCAGGATGAATATGCATCGACCCGCCATGAATTCGAATACAGCGGTGACCATCATATTTTTGGGGAACCAACAGGGTTTGATCAGAAAACAAAACATGCCTATTGAGGTGATTACCAGACACCGAACCCTTCTTAATAAACACATTATCTTGACAGAGATTGGGATCACCCTTTCGTTCCTGTTCACACTGCCCCCCCGTTAATGCAATCGTTAAAGTATCCATGCGAGTTGTCATAAGCCAATTTAAAAAATTCCCATCCCAGAACGTCCGATTTGCATTACAAAGACCATTCACTTTATTTTGAGCTAAAACAAACATCTCTTCTGCACTATAGCGATAACATCCCTTCGGATCAAAATATCCCTTATATTCTTTGGGGGCCTCCCCTTTGTTGGTCGTATAGTTATCGATTGTTACCCCGTTATAGCCCATACCCGTATCTGCAAAGCCATTACCAGTCTCTAGATCAGACAAGAACTTTTGCCCGACACACTTTTGTTCCTTCTTCCCCGGATAAAGGCAAGCATCCATACTCCCTGAATTATCCAATAAAAGCAAAATATTAGACTTCGCGTCCGGAACCAAAAATGGAATCGGCGCATTATAAAGCGCCCCAGGTTCCGTCGCAGCCCATGATGAAGACACAAAAGAAAATAGACTCCCCATACAAGCGACCAGCATCACTAAGCAGAGTTGAAACCGTTTTATTGTATTGATTAATTGCATTGTATCCTCCTTATCCTTAACGCTAACATAGCAAAAAAGCAGACTGCACAACAGCCGGGGCATTTCCTACGCGTTGAACAATCGCTGTCATGGCGTAATAAGGCCCCGAATCACAACCGGCTCCTCCCCCTCCTCTCCCATCGGAGGCACCCATCGCCTTTTCCCCACCGGGTTCAAAGTCATATAAGAAGTCAATATCCACCGCCGCTGCCGCACAACCTGCCACTGTACCCGCCGCAATGGTAATGTTGGGGGCTGCATTTGGAGTATCAATACCTATCGTTCTATCAAACTGAAGCTCCTCAAGAAAATCATTTGCATCCGCATCAACAAGGGCGGTGGAGGTCGAAATAACGATCCCAGGTCGTAGCGCATTTATAGCTGCCACATCGCCGCTATCATTCACATCCATTGCAGTTTGAAACGCAATTGCAATCACCCCTTGTGCGCACTGTGCATCGGTTCTTGAGACTTGATGGCTGCGACTAACCATTCTTCCAATCATACTATTATTCAACGCCATTGCAAACAAGGCGGTTACCAAAACAACAACCATCACAACGGCAATCAGCACCGCCCCCTTGTTCCCTTGGCCTGGCAATAAAATATTCTGGTTCATTTTCTTGATCCTCATAAAAATAACTAACAAACTCTATGTATGATCCCACATCCATCGTTAGGCAATTCAACCACCCGGGTCAATATCGCCCTTTTAAACCCATCGGCTACCACCTTAGCAGGGTTATCTTCCAGTGCGAGAGTCATCCCGCCTTGGTAATTGGGATTTCTGTCAGCGCGTCTCGCCACCAGTGAAACACGAATAGAAAGAAAAGGTTGCACTCCACCAACAGCAGCCGCAGGAGCATTGACTACGTTTGGGCCACCAGCGACCATGTTATTGAGCTGATAACCAACTTGAAGGTCTTCAATCCCGGTCGCGATGACGATCGAAGCCCCCCCCCCTGCAGGAGTCATTAACAAGGCCAAATCGGAAGCGGCTGGAATACCAGAAGGGCCAATATTATAGACCATGGACTCAACGCGATAAACCGGCGTCCCAATAGGATAGATCTCAATATTCTTCCCTTTTTTTGCAGAGGGTGCAAGGTTGATCGGGTTCCCCATTGCAATAACAGCCGAAGAATAAAAACCGCCAATCGTAATGATATCTCCCACGTTTATTAGTTGAGGTGTTCCAGCTCCTGCTGGTGGATTAACGGTCATATTTGGAGCAGCAAAAGGATCGGCGACGGCAGCCAAAGTGCCCACAAACTGCTTTGCTCCGGAAATGGTAATTGCATCTGGGCCGGCATTACCATTTTTGGCTATGACTGGCAAGACTGTATTGAACGGGATCAGTGACTTCTCAAGGGGAGTCTTCCATTGCAGCTCGCGGGGATCAACTGTACCAAAGCCGGCTGCACGGATATCACTCACAAGAATATCCATTGCAGACTGCAGCCGCATTTGCATATCGCTTTGTTGTTCCTGATTGACTTGGAATTGAAACACATCTATATAAAACTGATAACCGGCTAGTATTACAAAACCAGCGATGGCCACCACAATCATCAGCTCAATTAGTGTGAAACCTTTTTTGTTCATTTTATATCACCAACGTATTTAAGATAATAACCCGATTGCCAATTGTGATTTGTACGGCAACAGTCTGAACAGTGAGCATGCTCGGCGCGACCCCGATTACAATCGTTCCAAAGGCCCCCGGCGAAATGGCTTTAACCTGTGTCTGCCAAATATTAAAATTTTTCGCTGCCATTGCTACAGGATTCACAATCGGTTCGTTGCCTGTATTAAATCCATTGTACGTATTGATCTGATTACTGTCGCTACGGATCATTTCAATCATATTTTCTGCCGCGGCAATCGCCCTCATGTTATCAGCGCTCCGCCTGTTGTGTGTTAGGACTGTCATCGTTCCACTTGAAATAGCGAGAATCCCAAGTGCCAAAAGAGCAACAGAGATCATGACTTCAATGAGTGTAAATCCTTTTTTGTTTGTCATGTGTATTCCCTTCTTTTTCCCCTTAAAGGGCACCTCTAAAAAATCTCTCCGATTGGGGTAACGCTAACCATTTTATTACCCCCCCCACCATTCGTAAGATCTATCGCCTGAACACCACCGGCTACCGCCGGAAGTGCCCTCCTCCCTGAAGCAGAAAAAGAGATTGAAGTAGAAGTCCCTACAAATGCAATTCCATTCGCTAAAGTTGGGGCTTGTTCCACTAAAAAGATTGGCGCAACACAGGGATCGCGCTGTATCGCCGACTCCATTAATATAACAACCTCACAGCCATTCCAGACTCCATCTTGGACCACACCACCACCAGCACCATTGTCAATAAATATTACCCATCGATCTCCTTCTACTCCAAGTCCAAAATCGACTGCCACTGACTGCCCCGTCGCCATTGCCGTCATTTTCGCAATTCTCAATCCCCCCTTTATATCCAGCACATCGTTTTTTAATCTGTTATTCATCACCCATACTCGGTAGTTGGGAATCGCAATGGTCGCAAGAACCCCAACAATTCCCACGACAACCATCACCTCAAGTAAAGAAAATCCTTTTTTATTGATATGTCTCATTTTCACACCACAATAGTATAAAGCAATTAAAATGCCATATTAAAATATAATAATATCAATAAGTTAAATAATTTATATGATTACTTTTAATCAGTTTTGGAATCCGAACAACGACCATTATGTAATAGATTACATACTTTATATGCCCCGGAAATCGGAATCAACGGCAAAATCCCTTCAAAATAACCGAATTTATACTCCTCATTATGAAAGACATCCGGTTTTATCCCTTCTTCGCTTAAACCCGATCCGGCATGAAGCGCGCCATACACAGAAAAAGAATCGCTGAAAGTCATTTTTCCTTTTGTATAGAAAAATCCATTCAGGTTCACATTGTTGAGCCTTTTTGAGTCAGGGGATAACGTCCCTCCTTCAACTTCGATATCCCCTGCAAAATAAAAATAGCCGATATACGGCCCTTTCCCGATTTTAACCGGCTTAACGTTATCAATATAAACCAACGCAATTTCGTCTTGATTTGCAAACAGGTCATCAAATGATTTCAAGACACCAGCATCATCAAGCAACCCTGCTTCTGAAACTGCAAAATAGCGTCCAAATCGTTTCACAAACCGTTTTATCTCTTTGTCTAAAGGGTCGGCGTATTTTTGCACATCTTCATTATTGGGCACCCCACTATAAATCTTCTCTGCCATATTCGGCATTGGATGCGATCCCAGCGCCACTTGAATCGTTTTTCCTAAAGACCCTGTAATCGCGACAGGACAACGACCACCGGCACTTCTTCCATAAAATCGAAACGAAAGTGTCTCTCCAATCTCGGTTTTATGAGAAATCAGATGCTGATCTTTTTCCCCACACGGAGCACCAAAAAAAATGGGGTCAGGAGAACGATCAGGACGATGATACCATGCCAATACTAGATCAATCCCTGAATCAGTCAGGGCATTTTGAGCCGCTTCTTTCTGGACGTAACGCGCGATTTGCAATTGAGTCATTCCATTTTGCAAAACAAAAAGCCCAAGGCCGCTGATTAAAACAAGCCCCAACATCACCACAAGAATCGCAACCCCTTTTTCAGAATGTCTTGTCATGATGCAAATTATCCGCGATTTTTAAGATAAATTACGGAACGCCATTCTTGCCCCATTTTATCAGGCCGTTTATTATTCGATGTCCGCATGGTTAATAGCACCTTGACTATTCCATTCCGATTGGTTGGGTCCAAGAATGGGTCGGCTCCCACACCCTCAAGTTGCTGCCCGTTCTCATCAAAATAATCCAGGTTGAAATAAGAAATCCCAGAGGAAACGGGCTGCAAACCACCCCCAGTATCCCGATACAGGGTATCCTCATCCCGACGCTTACTCTTCTTGCGATCACACACGGCACGACCCGATTTCCCAACCCATTCGTATCGAACCTCTTCGTTACGATCATTCTCCTGATTAAAAGTACTGCCCCCATTGATATCTCCCATGAAATGAAAAACGGTTTCAGAGGCTTCCATGATCGGCTGGGCAGGTTGTTCTATTTTTACACATTTCGTTGGAACAGTGTCTTTCGTTCTCGGCCCTGAAAAGGCAGTCCCAATCGGGTCTAATCCGGCATTTTGAATTTCGTTTTGGAAGAGAGAGACAGCGACACGCAACTCCTGATCGCTTTCTGCAATCGCAAGCTGCCCCTCATAGTTGTGGTAAATAAAAGAAAGGAATTGATAGAAGGAACCAAGAACAATGACAAGGATAGAGGAGGCAATTAGAACTTCAATCAGCGTAAAGCCACCCGAAAAAACGTTCCTCTTTGGCATCGTTCCCCCACGGAAGACATGTAAGCGGACTGATGGGACACGACACGAGGTAGGATTGTCCCTTACTTCCCAGTCTCTTTTTTCTTGGCGCGAATCGTATGTTTCTTAGGCCCTTTTCGGGTTCTGGCATTGGTACGGGTCTGCTGCCCGCGCACTGGCAAGCCCCGCCGATGACGAATTCCGCGGTAACTACCAATATCCATCAGACGTTTGATGTTCATCGAGACTTCACGACGCAGGTCCCCCTCTACTCGGGATCCCCCCTTCTCAATCGCTTCACGAATCCGAATGACTTCATCTTCCTTGAGGTTTTTTACGCGGGTGTCCAAATCAACAGCAGCCTCTTTCAATATGGTTACAGACAAGGCGCGTCCAATACCATAAATATAGGTCAGCCCTACCTCTACTCTTTTTTCTCGCGGCAAATCTACGCCAGCAATTCGTGCCATTTTCGCTACCTTACCCTTCTATTTTTATTAACAATATTAGAACTACCCTTGTCGTTGTTTATGACGTGGGTTTTTACAAATCACGCGAAGAACCCCTTTTCGGCGGATCATCTTACATTTCGCGCAAATCCCTTTTACTGAAGAACGAACTTTCACGTCTTTTTCCCCCTATACAATTTTTTCTCGACCAAACCGATACGTAATCCGCCCCTTGGTTAAATCATAAGGAGAAAGCTCAATCTTCACCTTATCCCCAGGAACGATCTTAATATAATGCATCCGGATTTTACCGGAAATATGTGCCAAAACACAATGGCCATTTTCTAACGCCACACGAAACATCGCGTTTGGCAGCGTTTCCAGAATCTTCCCCTCTGTTTCAATAACATCTTCTTTTGCCATACAATTACACTTGGGACAAAATCACCGGGCCATTTTGAGTAATCGCAACCGTATGCTCAAAATGAGCCGATAACGAATGATCCATCGTCACAGCTGTCCATTTATCCGATAAAACACGAACATCACTTCCTCCCATATTCACCATCGGTTCAATTGCCAACACCATGCCCTCTTTTAACCGTGGCCCTTTTCCGGGAAGACCAAAATTGGGAACCTGCGGATCCTCATGCAGATTCCGTCCAATCCCATGCCCAACAAACGCGGTCACCAAAGAAAACCCCTCCGCCTCCGCGCAAACTTGCACCGCATGAGAAATATTCGAAAGCCGCGCGCTCACACACGCCTCCTTGATCCCCGCATAGAGCGATGCCTCTGTCACTCGTATCAACCGAAGCGTATCAGATGGCAATGTCCCCATCCCAACGGTTACCGCAGCATCCCCATAAAAACCATCATAAATAACGCCCAAGTCTAACCCGATGACATCCTGATCTTCAATCACCTTTTTTGGTGAGGGAATCCCATGAACCACTTGGTCATTTATCGAGACACAAAGCGTCGCTGGAAAATTGCGATACCCCTTAAACGCGGGAATGCCGCCCCTTTTTACAATCAAATTTTCCGCAAAGGTATCAAGTTCCTTTGTCGTCATCCCGACTTTGATATATTCCTTGAGCTTGGATAACACCTCCGCAACAATCTGACTGGCGCGGGCAATTTTGGCGACCTCCTCCTTCGATTTTAAAATAATCATACCAACTCATTATTTCCGCAAATTTGCGCCAACCACAGCCATTACACGTTGCGAAACGGCGTCAAACGTTCCATTCGCGTCAATATGAGAAAGCAGTCCACGCGACTCATAATATGCGATTAAGGGCATTGTCTCTTTTTTATAGACACGCAATCGCTCTAAAACCGTATCGGAGTGATCATCCTTTCTTTGAATCAGCGCGCCACCACACAGATCGCAAATCATTTCTTGTTTTGGAGCGCGATGGATCTGATGATATATCTCTTCGCATTTTGAACATGTCCGCCTTCCAGAAAGCCGAGAAACCAACATTTCTTCATCCATTTCAAAGGATAAAACCCGATCCAATTGACCTGATTCCCCCATTTGAGATAAGGCATCAGCCTGCGCATCGGTTCTTGGAAATCCATCAAGGATAAAGCCATTTTTCATGTCCTCTTCCAAAAGACGTGCCTTGACAATCCGAATCACCAATTCGTCCGGGACCAGTCTTCCTGATTCAACACAAGACTTCGCCTCTTTTCCGTTGGCCTCTCCCTTTGAAATCGCTGCACGCAGCATATCTCCGGTTGACACCTGCAAAATATGGAGTTCATGAGAAAGTTGTTTCGCCTGCGTCCCTTTTCCAACACCGGGCATCCCCAAAAAAACCAAACGCATCAGGTGGCACTCCCTCTTCCCGTAATTCTCCCCTTCTTCAAAAAACCCTCATAATTTCGCGTCAACATTTGAGTTTCAATTTGCTGTGCCGTGTCCAAGCCAACACCAATCACGATCAAAAGGGAAGTTCCTCCAAAAAAGAAGGGAACGCTAAAACGATAAATTAAAATTTCAGGTAGAACCGCAACAACCGAGAGATACAATGCACCCACCAGCGTAATACGCGTCAAGATGCGATAGATATAATCGGATGTGTTGGTTCCCGGACGAATGCCTGGAATAAAACCGCCGTATTTCTTCATATTGTCGGCCATGTCCACTGGATTTAACACCACCGCCGTATAGAAAAACGCAAAAAATATAATCAAAAAAACATAAAGCATGGAATGAGAAACAGTGCCCGGAGAAAGATACTCACTAATCTGACGTACCCACGGAACGGTAATAAACCCGGCAACCGTCGCCGGAACGGCAATCAGTGACGAAGCAAAGATCGGAGGAATCACACCGGATGTATTAATTTTTAATGGAATATGCGTGGATTGCCCTCCATAAACCTTTCGACCCACCATGCGACGCGCGTATTGAACCGGTATTTTTCTTCGACCTGATTCCAAAAAGACAACGGCAACCGTCACAGCCACCATTAAGAGGAGCAAGAAAAGAATAAAGAACGCGTTGACTTCGCCCGCTTGGTAAAGCTGATAGGTACTAAAAATAGCCGATGGAATACCCGCAACGATTCCAGAAAAAATAATAAGCGAAATCCCATTACCAATTCCGCGTTCCGTAATCTGCTCTCCTAGCCACATCAGAAAAGCCGTTCCAGCGGTAATCGTGACCATCGTCATCAATCGAAAGCCCCAGCCGGGATTTTGCACAAACACACCATCGTTCATTCCTTCCAAACCAATCGCAATTCCAATCGCCTGAACCAGCCCAATTCCAATAGTAGCAAGCCGCGTATATTGCGTGATCTTCTTTCGTCCTTGCTCTCCCTCTTTTGCCAACTTGGAAAGCGTGGGAATCACAACAGTCAGAAGCTGCATAATAATAGAGGAGGAGATATACGGCATGATCCCAAGGGAGAAGATGGAAAGACGGGAAAGTGCGCCTCCCGAAAAGATATCGAGGAAGCCCATCAGTGGCCCACCCTTTTGGGTTAAGAATTCGCGAAGGGCTTCGTTATTGACGCCAGGGGTCGGAATATGCGCCCCCACTCTAAAGACCACGAGCATTGCGGCAGTAAAAAAGATCCGCTGTCTGAGCTCGGCAATTTTAAGGATGTTCCTGATACTGGTGAGAAATCGTTCAAACACGATCTAGGCCGCAGACAAGCGCTCCACTTTTCCACCCAATGATTCAATCTTGGCAACCGCCTGCTCGCTAAATTTATGGGCACAAACAATCAACGGTTTTGTGAGCACGCCCTGCGCTAAAATCTTGACCTCCCCCTTCTTGACTAAACCATTTTCTTCAAGAAATTTCGGATCAATAACGGTATTGGCATCAAATCGTTCCAACTGCTCTAAATTAACAATGGTATATTCTTTTCGAAATAGTGAACGAAAGCCACGCTTTGGAACACGTCGAATCAACGGTTGCTGTCCGCCCTCAAACCCCGGCGGCTTTACCCCACCTGATCTCGCCTTTTGTCCCTTATGCCCCTTTGTAGAGGTCTTTCCATGACCAGAACCGGGTCCGCGACCAATTCGCTTTTCTTTTTTTCTCGCCCCTTCTTCAGGACGAAGTTCATTAATCTTCACGCGATACCTCCACGACAGAAACCAAATGACAGATTTTATGAGCCATCCCTCGAATTTCCGGCGTATCCTTCAAAAGAACAGTCTTATTCATCTTTGTTAGGCCCATCCCTAACGCAACCAACTTGTGTTTTTTCGGCCTGCCAATACAACTTTTTACTAACGTAACAGAAAGATATTTCATGGTATTAATCCAATGGAACGGCAGGGGCATGTCTCATCTGAATGGCCTCTGTCCGCTCTTTGAGTTGTGATAATCCTTGTAATGTAGCACGCACCAAGTTACAGGGGTTACCGCTACCTAATGACTTACAAAGTATGTTTGTAATGCCAGCCACCTCCATCACCGCACGAACTGCTCCACCCGCAACAATACCGGTTCCGGCTGATGCTGGCTTTAATAACACATCCTCTGCGCCATAGTGCCCAATCACTTCAAATGGAATGGTGGTGGTCATTTTGGGAAGTAAGATCATATTTTTTTTCGCGTTCTCAATTGCTTTTCGAATTGCTTCAGGGACTTCGGCCGCTTTTCCTTTTCCCATCCCCACTTGCGCTTTCTGATCTCCAACAACGACAATGGCCGCAAACGAAAATCGCTTTCCGCCCTTCACCACCTTGGAACAGCGATTGATAAAAACGATTTTATCTTTTAGACCATCCGCGTTGGCTTCTGCCTTTTTTACATACATTATCGAACTTCCTAATTAGACTTTTTACTGCGCAACCACGCCCAATTTCTACCGCGACAAACATCAGAGGGCATTCTCGCTCTCGCGCCCCCCGGCTGGATTAGAATATGAGACCGCCAGAGCGGGCAGCCTCCGCAAGCGCCTTCACTCTTCCATGATACAAATAACCGCCTCGATCAAAAACAACCTGCTTGATGTTAGCCGACTGCGCCAAAGCGGCAATCTTCTCTCCTACTGCCTTTGCCTGATCTGACTTCGATTGATCGGAAGGAAATCCATCTTGATTTAGCGAAGAAAATGAAACCAACGTCTTTCCTGCATTATCATCAATCACCTGCGCGTAAACATGATCCAAACTGCGATAGACGGAAAGGCGAGGCCTCTCGGATGTTCCAAAAATCTTTCGACGAACCCGTTTGTGTCTTCGTTCTCTTGATATGACCTTTTTCTCTGCCTTCATAATTACTTCTTTCCAGACTTTCCTTCTTTTCTCAATATCTGCTCGTCTTTATACTTAATTCCTTTGCCTTTATAGGGTTCTGGCTTTTTGAACGCGCGAATCTTTGCCGCAACTTGCCCAACCATGTATTTATCAAACCCTTTAATGGTGATCACTGTTTGCTTCTCAATGGAAGCTTCAATGCCTTTCGGCAACTCAAAAATAATCGGGTGGGAAAAGCCCAAACTCAATGTCAATATCGGTCCAGCAACGGCAGCACGATACCCCACCCCGGTAATCTCTAAGATTCTCTCGTACCCTGCGGTCAATCCGACAACTGCATTATTAATTTCGTTTCGGATCAATCCATGAAGCGCGCGATCCGCCCGTTCATCTGTCGCACGGCTCACTGTAATCTCTTTAGGAGAGATCGCCACAGAAATAGAGGCCGGCAAAGGAACCCCTTGTTCCCCCTTTGGCCCCTTCACAAAAACGGTTTGATCACGAACAGCAACAGAAACCCCAGCCGGAACAGAAATCAATTTTCTACCTACTCGTGACACTTTCACCCCCCAAACGAATTAAATTTTTCCAAAGTTCGGAGTATAGTGAAGTGGAATGAGGCTTGTCAAGGACAATGTAGTACCCAAGAACAGCGATAGAAAAGTGTGCGGCCTTGCCCGTGCGGGTTTTAAGCAATTTTTTTACAACAAAACTGCTTTGACCCGATTAAAGGGAACAAAACCCAGCCTCTGGACCTCTTGAGGAAGTCTCAAACCGCTTTTTCGTCCGTCTTGACGCAGACCACTCCCTTTACGCTTCTCCATCCTTCATTTTATTACTAACCCCTTCTTGCATCAGGTCGCAAACGAGAGCCTAAAACTCCGACGCCGAATCTCCTCAAATGCCAAAAGCCTTTGCGCATCCACCGATAACCTCAAAATCATCCGACCCGCATGACGCACGATCCGACCCGCCACCTGAATCCATCTCCATCGAAACGTCCCAATCG
>JBBTIN010000023.1:0-19469 GCA_038059935.1 Nitrospirota bacterium | reverse complement strand
GAAAACCCCCTATGAATCCTCCAACCCCGGTAACACTTTATTATGATCTATAGCGTCCCCAGGCTGAAATAAAAGTCAATTTGCGTTAACATTTTTTCTCAAAGTAACATGCCACAATTTGCGCGTCCGCTTTCGCAAGCCCAATATTCACGACATGGATAATGGCCAAGATTCAATAGAATGTCAAATTGCATTTTTAATTGTGAAGGACTTGGTTTTACAACGACCAACGGAAGTTGTCAGTCCGCTCCCGCCCGGCGGCGGGTTGCTATTTTCTCAATAGATCGTATAATCTCAAAAAACAGATGTCCACACTCGGTGTTAATGTTGATCATATCGCCACGTTGCGAGAAGCGAGAAAAGGAAAAGAACCGGATCCCGTTGCGGCCGCAATGATGGCAGAAGCAGGCGGTGCGGACGGAATCGTCGTTCATCTTCGAGAAGACCGCCGTCATATTCAAGATCACGATCTGCACTTACTCCGCGAGACCATCAAGACCAAACTCGATCTGGAAATGGCCGCCACAAAAGAGATGATGCAGATCGCCATAAAAATTCGTCCAGAAATGGTCACGTTGGTTCCAGAAAAACGACAAGAACTCACAACCGAGGGGGGATTAAATCTGATCGCGTTACGAAACGATATTCAAAAAATAATTCCGGCATTAAAAGAGGCGGGGATTCAAATCGCATTTTTTATCGAGCCAGACGAAGATCAAATTCATGAAGCCGTTGCCCTCAAAGCCGACTGCATTGAAATTCATACGGGCTGTTATGCCAATCGGTCTGGAAACGATCAGGAGATCGAGTTTGAACGTATTAAAAATGCGGCAAAGTTAGCCCACGCGCTGGGGCTTTCTGTTAACGCGGGTCATGGACTCAATTATTGTAATGTGTCTCAAATTGCCAGAATCCCAGAGATCAACGAACTCAATATTGGACATAGTATTATTGCCCATGCCCTCTTCGTTGGAATGCAACAGGCTGTGTTTGAAATGAAATCCAAAATTGCGGGGAACCCGGTAGGGGCAGACCGACGTGTCTGCCCTGCGAGCGAAGCGGAGAATTAAAGTGAGGGTTGTTACGGCGGAAGAAATGAAACGGCTTGATCGGACGGCGATGAGCGAATTTAAAATCCCCTCGCAGCTTTTAATGGAGAATGCGGCGCGTGGTTTGGTCGACAAAATCGAAGAGAAAATAGGAAGTGTTTATGGCCTTTCGATCGCTATCCTTTGTGGTGGCGGCAATAACGGCGGGGATGGTCTCGCCGCAGCAAGACATTTTCGTATGCGCGGTGCAAACTTTCAAGTCTATCTTTTTTCTCCACTTTCAAAATTATCCAAAGAGACCCGCGCCATGTTTCAGGCCATGCACTTTGAGCCCACGCTTTATCCTGCAGGTTCGTTCACGTTTGAAGCGCTGGAGAAAAACCTTTCTGAAAGTCATCTGATTATTGATGCCCTTTTTGGAACGGGACTCTCTCGGCCTGTCACGGGAAAAAATCAAGAGGCCATTGATTGTATTAATAAAGTCAGACAGGAGCGCAACATCACCGTGGTTTCTGTTGATATCCCATCCGGCATATCTGCCAATACTGGAGAACAACTCGGTACCGCTGTTTTTGCCGATTACACCTTTACGATGGGACTTCCTAAACTAGGACTCTTTATGAGGGATGGCCTTTTATGCCGCGGACAATGGGATGTGATTGATATCGGATTCCCAAAGCAGCTAATTGATCATGTGGACATTAAGGTGGAATTGGTCGGCCCGGGCGATTTGGTCGGCTTTCCAAAGTCGCGCCCCATAGACGCAAATAAAAACGCCTTCGGACACTTGCTGATGATTGCGGGATCAAGAGGAAAGACAGGGGCAGCGGCAATGGCCTCTCTTGCCGCCTTACGCGTAGGGACGGGGCTCGTAACAACCGCGCTGCCACACGCATCCGATTTAATTGCGTCAATCGTGATGGAAGTGATGACCATCCCCCTTTCCGAGACACAAGAAGGGACACTCTCCCTGAAGTCCGAGGGAGATATTTTGGAGGCCAGCAGTGGGAAAAGTGCCATTGCCATTGGGCCGGGTCTATCACAACATCCAGAGAGCGTTCATCTGATCTTGAACTTGATCGCAAATATTGAAGCCCCGATGGTCATTGATGCCGATGCGATTAACGCCCTTGCTTCCGATCTTTCCATTCTCAGTCATAAAAAGGGACCTGTGATTTTAACGCCCCATCCCGGAGAGATGGGGCGTTTGCTGGGAGTCTCATCAAAGAAAATTCAGGAAGATCGGTTTGGCTGCGCAACTGCCTTTGCGAAAAAATGGGGCGTGATTGTTGTCTTGAAAGGCGCGCATACGGTGATTGCCGCTCCTTCCGGCGCATGTTTTATTTCCAATACGGGAAACGCCGGCATGGCCACTGCCGGATCCGGCGATGTCTTAACCGGCATGATTGGCGGCTTCTTGGCACAACGGGTTGATCCGCTCCATGCCGCCATTTGGGGTGTTGTGCTGCACGGTCTTGCCGGAGATATTGCAGCACGCAAAGTCGGAGAGATCAGTTTGATCGCATCGGATATCATTAAAAAAATTCCCAATGCAATTTTAGCCGCAACGGGAGAAGGCCATCGGCCATACTACAAAAAAAGGAGACACAGGCACTCATGACACTCACACAAATTACACTTTTCTTTTTGGGGATATTGGGCGTCATTGTGATCGCCATGCTGGTGCACTCTTATTTAGATAAAAAGAAAATCAAAAAAAGATTGGATCAGTTAACAGAAACACTCTCTGGAAAAGTCATACAAGAAAGTCGTTTTCATTACCCGCGTTTTCTTTGTGAGATCAACGGCCGGGCATTCGATCTTTTCTTTAATGTGGTTAAAGTGGGACGCCACCATATCCTCTATTCTGTTTATGCGCTGGCCGCCAGACTTGACCATACACTCCTTTTGGTAAAAAAAGATGAGTTTCGGCCGCTTGCCAATCCCGAAACTTTTTTAACGGAGAACGGATCATTGCTTCCCCAAATTCATTCCCCGTTTCAAGGATATTCAAAAGAGTCGGACTGGGCCGAACAAATCTATTCTGTCAGCGCGATAAATAAAATCATTTCAGAATTGGATCAGTTTTCATCTTTGCAATTAGGGCCGGATGCGTTGGTCGTTGGCAAGCCCTATGAAGGACTCTCAGACGCAGATTCGGAAAAAACAATACAAGCCATTAAAACACTCGAAAAACTTGCGCAAGCCATGGAGGAGGCGACGGCCTCAAATAAGAAATAAAAAATAATTGGCCAAAAACGAATTTTTTATTGGAGGATGCCCAATCCACTTTTCACTTGGGAAAAGAGATCGGTATGAAAAGCCAAGGCTCCGAAGTCATTGGGTTGATTGGGCCATTGGGCGCGGGCAAAACCGTTTTTGTGAAAGGACTCGCTCAGGGTCTTGGCATTGCGGATAACACGGTGAGTAGTCCGACATTCCCGATTATGAATCTTTATCCAGGGCGACTTCCCCTTTGCCATATTGACCTTTACCGGCTGGATCAACCGCTTGAAACCGTCGGGCTAGAAGAATACCTCAACTGGAATGGGGTAACAGCAATCGAGTGGGCTGATAAAATGCAAATCAATGAAATCAATATGGTGATTGAATTACACCCTATCGAAGAGAATCAACGCACGGTAACCATCCGCGTCAACCCCGATTTATTGAATCTGGCGCAGTTCTCTTTTTGGAACCCAGCATGTCATCCCCTTTAACAGACTTTCCAAAAAAAGAGATTTTAGCATGGCTAAACTGGTATCGTGACATGGGCGTTGTGGCGGTGGCGCGGCCACCTGCGGGAACGACTGCTCCGCAGTCTATCCCCGCTCCCGTTGGTCGCGGTGAAGGGGTGACGACGACTCCGATTCACCAACGGGCGGAGGCGAGAACGACTGCTTCCGTTGATGGCGGTCAAGAGAACAATATTTTTATGCCTAAAAAAAACAGTTCACTGGAAAGCGTTTCTGCGGAACTTGGGGATTGCCAACGCTGCAAGTTGGCACCAACGCGAACCCATATTGTATTTGGAACAGGGAATCCAAAGGCACGATTGATGTTTGTCGGAGAAGCCCCTGGTGCCGACGAAGATGAGCAAGGCGTGCCCTTTGTCGGAAGGGCGGGTCAGTTGCTCACCAAAATGATTGTGGCCATGGGGCTTTCCCGCGAAGAAGTCTATATCGCCAATATTGTCAAATGCCGTCCTCCAGAGAATCGTCCGCCACAAGAAGACGAGATCGCCACGTGCAAACCTTTTTTAATGAAACAGATTTGTGCCATTGCCCCAGAAATAGTCTGTGCACTTGGCACCTTTTCGGCGCAGACACTGCTTGCAAGTTCGGCTCGCATCTCCGATTTAAGAGGAGAATTTCATGAGTTAGCGGGCACTTCGGTAAAAGTCATGCCCACATATCATCCAGCCTATCTCCTTCGCAGTCCGGGAGAGAAAAAAAAAGTATGGGAAGATTTACAAAAAATCATGGCGGTTCTATCAAAATGAAACAAATCTGGGCACCTTGGCGTATGCCGTATATTTTATCTGAAAAAGAAAAAGGCCACTGCATTCTTTGCGAAAAACCAAAGGAAAAGAAAGACCGCGAGAATCTGATTTTATATCGAAGTCCCCACGCATTTGTCATGCTCAATCTTTACCCTTATAATAACGGCCATCTCATGGTCTGTCCCGATACACATGCCAGCACGTTTTCGGAGTTGTCCAAGCCAAAATTAAACGATCTCATTTCGTTAGTACAAAAATCGGAATTGGTTTTGCAAAAATCGTCTCGGCCGACGGGAATAAATGTGGGTCTCAATTTGGGAAAGTCGGCAGGGGCCGGGATTGCCGATCATCTGCATTTTCATCTGATTCCCCGCTGGGAAGGGGATACCAATTTCATGACCGTTGCCGCACAGGTGCGCGTTCTTCCAGAACGACTCGACGATACGTATAAAAGATTGAAGCCTTACTTTAAGAAGTAGATTGCAATCACACCGCTTATTCTCCTGTTTTAATCTAACTTCGAGGCCATCAATGTGTCACTTAAACGCAACTTTCTTGACAAGCGCCAGACTGTAATCTTTTCCAATTTGTATTCAGATTGGGTTACATTTTAGATGGCGCGATTCGATTCTGTCACACCCACTACCCGAATTCTTGACTTATGGATATGATTCATGCGAGATTGCACCGCTTAATTTCTAGAACCCTTTTATAATGTTATCGTGAGGTCATAGCATGGCACTGAAACCCGAAGAAGTCACATCTATTCTAAAAGCTGAAATGGGGGCGTATGAACAATCGCTCCAAGTCGAAAGTATCGGCACTGTTCTGCAAGTTGGAGATGGCATCGCCCGCATTTACGGCTTAACCGACGCCATGGCAGGCGAAATGGTCACCTTCCCCGAAGGAGTCACCGGCATGATTCTTAATTTGGAAGAAGATAATGTCGGAGCGATTCTCTTTGGAGAAATCTCTAAAATTAAAGAAGGCGATCTCGTTAAACGAACAGGAAAGATTGCAGATGTCCCGGTCGGAGACGCGATGCTGGGACGTGTTGTTGATGCATTGGGACGCCCATTAGATGGCAAAGGGCCGATTCTCACCGAGGCATCCCGGCCATTAGAGGGGTCTGTTCCAGGGGTGATTGATCGGCAGCCAGTCAAAGTGCCAGTACAAACCGGCATTGTGGCGATTGACGCAATGATTCCGATAGGACGCGGACAGCGTGAATTGATTATCGGGGATCGCCAGATCGGCAAGACCGCCATCGCACTGGACACGATTATCAATCAAAAGGGAAAAGACCTCTTTTGTGTCTATGTGGCGATTGGCCAAAAGGCTTCCAATGTTGCGGCGATTGTCGCCACATTAGAAAAAAATGGCGCGATGGCTTATACGACAGTGGTTGCTGCATCGGCCTCCGAAGCGGCCTCGATGCTCTATATTGCCCCTTACACCGGCTGTGCCATCGCCGAGCATTTTATGTACTCCGGCCGTGACGCACTCATTGTCTATGATGATCTCTCCAAACACGCGCAGGCCTATCGCCAGATTTCTTTACTACTTAGACGGCCTCCGGGTCGTGAAGCCTATCCGGGGGATGTCTTTTTCTTGCATTCGCGTTTATTGGAGCGTTCCGCAAAACTATCCGCCGAATTAAAAGGTGGATCCATGACCGCGCTTCCAATCATTGAAACACAGGGGGGAGATGTTTCCGCTTATATTCCAACCAACGTTATTTCTATTACGGACGGGCAGATTTATTTAGAGACAGGGCTATTCTTTTCCGGCGTTCGTCCGGCCATTAACGTTGGACTTTCGGTCTCTCGCGTTGGTGGAAATGCACAGACCAAAGCCATGAAAAAAGTTGCAGGAAAGCTCCGCTTGGATTTGGCGCAATATCGGGAATTGGCCGCGTTTGCCCAGTTTGGTTCCGATCTGGATAAAATCACATTGGCACAGCTCAATCGCGGTGCGAAAATGGTGCAGCTCTTAAAGCAAAATCAGTATAAACCGCAGGCCCTTTCTGAACAGGTCATCGCTCTTTATATTGGGATTTCCGGCTTTCTCGACGACATTCCAACTGACAAGGTGAAAAAGTTCCAATTAGACTTCTTAAAAAAGATAGCAGGGTCTTATCTGGAAATTTCGCTTTCTATTGATAAGGACAAGGTTTTATCCGATGAGATGGCCAAGAAGCTGGATGAGGCCGTCAAGGCGTTCAAGCAGGAAACTGCGGGATCATTCGCGTAATCTTCTATGGCTGTATTAAACTACAGAGGGCTGTTGGGCAAGATTCGGGCTGCCCAAAAGACACAGCAAATTACAAAGACCATGCAGATGGTCTCGGCCTCTCGTCTAAAAAAGTCGCAGGAAAAATTCTTTCAGTCTAAGCCTTATTTTGATAAAACACGCGAAATCTTGTCGCATCTAAAAAACTCCGGCATGGAAATTCACCATCCATTCTTCGAGCAGCGGAAGGTTTCGTCTGTCGCATTGGTGATTGTCACATCCGATCGCGGTCTATGCGGGGCTTATAATGCAAATATTATTCATTTTGCGGAATCGTTTTTGGAAAAACACCCCAACGAAAAAACAGAACTGATTTTAATCGGAAAAAAAGGGTACGATTATTTCGCAAAGAGAAACTGGCCGATTTTTCAAAAATATTTTGATCTGGCAGGAAAGACCGACTTTGCCAAGATTTCAGAAATAACGAATCAGTTGACCAACGCCTATCTTTCAAAACGATTTGATGCGATTCATCTGGTTTACACTGCTTATAAGTCGGCTCTTGCAATTTTGCCGGCTTCCCAAACGCTGCTGCCGCTTTCTCCCCCTTCGGCAGGGGCGGAGCAAATCGCAAGCAAAACATTTTTAGAGCCTTCCGGCGAGGAGATTCTGGCAAGGATTTTGTCTACGTATGTTGCCTCTAAAGTGTATGTCTCGTTGATGGAGGCGTTTACCGCGGAAAACTCGGCTCGCATGATCGCAATGAAAAACGCAACGGATAACGCCAAGCAGATGATCAAGACGCTGACCCTGCTTCGCAATAAGGCGCGTCAAGCGGCCATTACACAAGAGTTGATGGAGATTGTGACGGCCAGCGAGGCCTTGCGTGGATAGAGAAATGGGACATCTTTACAACACCCCCCCTTTCCCCCCTTGTAGGGGTGAATAAAGATCGGATTCCCCCTTAAAAAAGGTCGGAATGCCGACTGCGGGGGGCTACAGGGGGTTGCCGCCTCCTTGGTAGGAGCGGGGGGTGTTTGAAATTTAAAAAGGAAGGGAAGAGATTATGATAGAAGGAAAAGTGGTACAAATTATCGGGCCGACGGTGGATATTGCATTTCCAGCAGGGCAGATTCCTGCAATTGGAAACGCCATTTTAGTGGAATATGCCGTGGAAGGCCAAAAACTAACGGTCGAGGTTGCGCAGCATATTGGCAACGACATGGTCAAATGCATCGCAATGGGCACGACCGACGGATTAGTTCGCGGGGCAAAGGCGGTTGATCTGGGACAGCCGATTACTGTGCCGGTTGGGGAACAAGTGCTTGGCCGCCTTTTTAACGTCCTTGGAGAACCGATTGACGGGAAAGGCCCAGTTCCTAGTCCCGATGTCCGTTGGCCCATTCATCGTGTGGCACCCACATTAGAAAGCCAAGTGCCAGTTGCCGCAGTTTTGGAAACAGGTATTAAGGTTATTGATTTACTTGCCCCTTACGCAAAAGGCGGAAAGGTTGGTCTTTTTGGCGGTGCTGGCGTTGGCAAGACCGTTATTATCATGGAGCTAATTCACTCGATTGCGATGCAGCATGGCGGCTTCTCCGTTTTTGCTGGGGTTGGGGAGCGGACGCGCGAGGGAAACGAGCTGTATCAGGAAATGTCCGAATCGGGCGTGCTCAATAAGGCGGCGTTGGTCTTTGGACAGATGAACGAGCCGCCGGGGTCACGTCTTCGTATTGCGTTGACTGGCTTAACGATGGCCGAATATTTCAGAGACGAAAAAAATCAGGACGTCCTGCTCTTTGTTGATAATATTTTTCGATTTGTGCAAGCGGGGGCCGAGGTGTCCGCGTTGTTGGGAAGAATCCCTTCTGCTGTCGGTTATCAACCGACGTTGGCCACCGAGATGGGTATGCTTCAAGAACGAATTGCCTCTACCAAAAAAGGTTCAATCACCTCTGTTCAGGCGGTTTATGTGCCGGCGGACGATTTGACTGATCCGGCACCCGCGACGACGTTTAGTCATTTGGATGCAACAACCGTTCTTTCGCGTCAAATTGCAGAGCTTGGAATTTATCCGGCTGTTGATCCGCTTGACTCCACTTCCCGATTGTTGGACCCACAGGTTTTAGGCGAAGAGCATTATCAGACGGCGATGGCGGTTCAGCGTATTTTACAACGATATAAAGAGTTGCAAGATATTATTGCCATCTTGGGTATGGACGAGTTGTCAGAGGAAGATAAACTGACCGTGCAGCGTGCGCGAAAAATTCAGCGGTTTTTATCGCAGCCGTTTTTTGTCGCGGAGGTTTTTACCGGCGCGCCAGGGCGATATGTGAAGATGGCCGACTCCATTAAAGGATTCAAAATGATTATTGATGGCAAGATGGATGCGCTTCCAGAGCAGGCGTTTTATATGGTTGGCACGATTGAAGAAGCGCAGGAAAAGGCTGCCAAGCTAAAAGGATAAACCGATGGCTTCTTTTAGTCTCACGATTGTGACGCCCGTTCAGATTTTCTTTCAGGGCGAGGTGGAATCGCTTGTTGCGCCCGGAACGGCTGGTTCTTTTGGTGTGCTCATGAATCACGCGCCGTTGATTGCCACACTGGATGCCGGGGTATTCAAGATGAAGACTTCTGAAGGGGAGAAGTCTTACAAGATTGGCCCCGGCTTTTTCGATGTCTTGCAAAATCAGGCCACGCTCTTGACCACGGCGATTGAGCCAATTTCCTCATAAACATTATGGGCTGACCTCGCCCCTACCTACTCCGTCCCTTCTTGCAATTTCAAAACAATCACCTGATGGGCGGCAGAAAAAGCGTAATCGCTCAACTGTGAAATTGAAACCCATTTGAGCGCGGGATTACACGCGATTCTTTTTTGAACCACGCCAGAAAAAAGATGAAGCGTCATTTTGAAATGGGTAAAAGCATGTTGGATTTGAACATCCAACGGTATTAAAGACGCCTGCTGGCCCACTTCTCTTTCAGTCAGTTCGTGAATGGAGGAGAGATCATCCTTATTGATAATCTTTCCCCCCGGAAATTCCCATAATCCTCCGAGCAACCCTTTCTCTGGACGCTTTTTAATCAGCACCTGCTTGCCCTTTTGAATAATGGCCGCAATGAAATCGTAGTGGGGCACTTTTTTGGAAACGGATTTTTCAGGCAGTTTATTTTGAACCCCCTCTTGATAGGCAAGACAGGATAAAGAGACAGGACAGACCACACAGTTTGGTGATTTTGGAAGACAAATTGTTGCCCCCAAATCCATGATTGCCTGTGTAAATAAATTTGCATTCGCAGGGGTCGCACCCTTTTTTTTCGGAAGGATTGCTTCGGCATACGCCCAAAGCACCGCAAGATTATTTTTCTCTTTTAGATCGCCTCGAACAAGAAAATAACGGGACAATATCCGCTTGACGTTGCCGTCTAAAATCGGATGACACTGATTAAAGGCAATATTTAATATGGCACCCGCGGTGGATCGGCCAATACCGGCAAGAGACATTAGTGCATCAAGAGATCTCGGTATATTCCCATTATATTCACGGACGACTTTTTGGGCTGCGAGAGAAAGATGGCGTGCGCGCGCGTAATAACCCAGTCCCTGCCAAGTCTTTAAGACATCGTCTAGTGGGGTAGTTGCTAGCGCATGAACGGTTGGGAATCGTTCAAGAAATCGGTGGTAATAGGGGAGAGCGGTGACGACCTGTGTTTGTTGTAAGAGTATTTCAGAAACCCATATTGTATAAGGGTCGGTTGTTTTTCGCCATGGGAGGTCTCGTCCATTTTTTTGATACCAACGAAGTAATCGCGTGGAAAACGGGCGAGAGGACACTTTACTTCTTAAGATACGATTCGATCTTTTCGATGACTTTATTGGGGGTTGTTGTGGCCTTGATTAAAAAATCGTTTGCGCCAGATTGCAGTGCTTTTTGAATCTCCTCGGGCGCCCCCTTCGACGAAAAAACAATAATAGGGATTTTATTCAAGGCCGGTGAAGCGCGCACAGCTTGAAGCACCTTAAACCCATCCATTTCGGGCATCACCAAATCCAATAAAATCAAATCTGGCTTCTGGGTCATCATGGCTTTAAGTGCCTCTAATCCATTGGTCGCAACGCGGGTGAGGTAGCCCGCCGACAGCAGCTTGGTCATATAGACTTTTCTGTAAAACTCGGTATCGTCAACAATAAGAACATTTCCCTTCATTTTGAGTGCTCCTTTTTGATCTCACCTCTTAACTCGGCCAATTCTTTTTCCACCTGCTCTAATCGTTCCGAAATTGGATCGGGTAATTTTGTGTGGTCCAACTCCTCTTCTTCCAATGGACGTTTCAAAATTTTCCCCGGAATGCCGACCACGGTAGCATGTTCCGGTACCGAGCGCAAGACCACCGCGTTCGCGCCAATCCGAACATAATCACCGATACGATGCGCACCCAATACCTTCGCCCCTGCGCCGATGACCACATGATTTCCAATCGTGGGATGCCGCTTCCCAGTCTCTTTTCCTGTGCCGCCTAATGTCACACTTTGATAAAGCGTGACATGATCACCAATTTCCGTGGTCTCACCAATGACAACGCCCATGCCGTGATCAATAAAAAAAGAGCGTCCAATCGTGGCACCGGGGTGAATCTCAATCCCAGTCAGAAAACGCGCCAAGTGAGAAATAACCCGGGGAAGTACTGGAATTTTCATCTTCCATAAGAGATGGGAGAGGCGGTAGACCACCGTCGCATGGAGTCCCGAATACGTCAGCAGGACTTCAATAATATTACGTGCCGCTGGATCGCGTTCAAAGCAGGCCCGAATATCTTCAACAATCAATTTAATGGTGTTCAATGATACAAACGGCTTGCGCGGCGATTCCCTCTTCCCGCCCGATAAAGCCGATCCCTTCGTTGGTGGTTGCCTTGATATTCACACAGGCCGATTCTATTTTTAAACATTGGCTAATAGATGCCCTCATTGCACCCACATGCGGCGCGATCTTTGGCTGCTCCGCGATAATAACACTGTCTATGTTGACTATGCGATAGTTTCGGGAAGTAAGCATCATGGCCACTTCGCTTAATAGTGTCAGCGAGTTAATCCCTTTCCATTTGGGGTCTCCTGAAGGGAAATAAATGCCGATATCGCCTAATCCTGCGGCACCAAGTAAGGCATCGCAAATCGCGTGTAATAACGGATCGCCGTCGGAATAACCGACCATCCCTTTCTCATGGGGAATGGTCACGCCGCCCAATCGGCAGGGAAGCCCTTGGGCTAACCGATGAATATCATAGCCAATTCCAATACGCATTAGGCCCGTTCCTCATTTTCCATATCAGTATAAATAACAAGACTTGTTTTATAACTCAAAAAGACGGGAACACTCAATAGTGAAAGAAACCTGTTGAGGACATGTAATCTTGTGCGGGTCCATGAAAAATCGGACAAATCTATTTATCACTGACATGGCGCAATTTGACCCTTGACAGGCAATACATCGTTGCGATATAAAAATCGTCCCTTGTGATATTGAAGCAGTCATGACGTGTCGTTTTGGAAATAATTTAATTGCATTTTTGCTCTTGGCGTTTCCTCTTTCTACGTTTGCCTATGAAACGGCTTCCGTTAGAAACGGGGGGACTTTATCTGGAACTGTGACGTTACGTGGGGTGTCGCCCCCTCCGGTTGTTTTTCGACTGGGGATGTCTCCTTTTAGCCGATTTTGTGAAAAAATTTCAGATGGAGAAGGCCGCGTTGTATTAGAGGAGTACAATGTTAGTGCCGAAGGGACGATGCAAGACACCATTGTTGCCATACAAGATGTCAAAAGTGGAAAGGTATTCAAACCGGTGAACGCGAGTTTTTTTGCAACCGATTGTATGTTTCATCCGCAAACCGCTTCCCATCACGAGATGTACGAATCAAACGAACAAGGCCATGTTCATCATGTACACCCGTTAGTCGCTGTTTTTCAGGATCGTCAAAGGATTTCTGTTGTGAATCAAGACCCGATTTCGCATAATGGTCAGCTCTTTCAGCAGGAAACAGGACATGTTTTGCTTAATTTCCCAATTGCCGGAAAAGAAAAATCTTGGGGTGGGATTCCGCGTTTTGAAAATGGAAAAAAGTTTGTTCAGATGATTTGCGGCATGCACGAATATATGCAAACGTATGGCATGGTCGTGGATAATCCCTATTATGCTCAGACCAAAAAGGATGGATTTTTTCAGATTGAGGAGATTCCAGAAGGCACTTATCAGGTCATGGCATGGCATCCGCATTTTAAGCCGATTATAAAAGAGATCGTTGTTTCCAAAGGGGCGGCTCTTTCATTAAATTTCGAGTTTGAGTCTGAAAGTGTGAGGACAAGAGTATTTGAGTCTGCCGATTCTCTTCGGCTGATTGATTAGGTTTTTTAATGATGGGAATTTTTACAATAACTGGGGGGTGTAGAATGAAAAGTATGGTTAAGTCGTTTGTTTTTTTAACGCTTTTAATGTTCGGAATGAATTTTTCGCCTGCGTTTGCCGCAGAGGAGAAGGCCAAGCCCGAATGGCAAAACAAGTTAGAACAGCAGGAGCTGATTGAAGCCACTGCAGAAGGTCGGCCTCAATCCATTCAACGGATGAACACTTTTCATGAAAAAGTAATGGAACAGTTCTCGGCCGAATCCCACGACGAGCATCAGCATGAAACGAAAGCAGAAGCCCGTCCCGTTGGGACTTTCTCCGCGATGAGCGGGCCGGGACATCAATTGGATATGTTTTCCGGCATGATGCAGCAGGGTGTATTGCTTGGGCCTGCTGGTAATAATGAAGAATCGGTGACTGCGGGTGGCCGATGTCCTAAAAGTGCTCCGGTTAAAGAATTTGATATTGCCGCGATTAACGTTGAGATTACGCTGAATCGTTGGATGGATTATTATCCGGGATATATGTATGTGCTTGCTGAAAATCTGGAAGGCGTTCGTCAGGAAGAAAAGACCAACACGGCTGCGCGAGAGAAAGAATATGATGGCGGTGCGGCGACAGTCGGCAGTCAGGGCGATCTGATTACCCCGCTTGTTATTCGTGCCAATTCGGGCGATTGTGTCATCATGACGTTAAGCAATCAGACCACAGATGGCGAATCCGTCGGCATCCATATTCATGGCTCATCCATGCTGATTAAAAAGACTGGGAAACCGGCCGTTGCGACAAATTCCGACTCGTCCGTTGCTCCGGGAAAGAGTCAGGTTTTTGAGTGGTATGTCTCACCCAGTGCCCAAGAGGGCGGGTTGACATTTCATAGCCATGGCCATCGTTTACAAACGGGATTGGGATTGGTCGGGACATTCGTTGTGGAGCCAATCGGGGCAAAATATCTTGATGCGAATACCGGCGCGCCGTTAAAGAGCGGTTGGCAGGCGATGATTGTGGGGTCAAATGATCAGCCCGATTTTCGTGAATATACAATTATGTACCATGAAATTGGCGATGAGTCGTTTCGTCCATTGAGCAAAAATGGCGAGATGTTGCCACAACGTGATCCGATCACGGATGTCTATCGTCCGGGTGCGCGTGCGTTAAACTATCGTAGCGAGCCGTTTGGAACCAACAACTTGGCAGAGCAGAAGAAGCGGTTTCATTTTGAAGACGAGTCCCAGGCGTATAGTTCTTACACGTTTGGCGATCCGGCAACCCCGATGCCGCGTGGGTATTTAGGCGATCCTTCCAAGTTTCGTTTGGTGCATGGCGGATCGGATATTTTTCATTCTCATCATCCGCACGGGGGAACGATTCGTTGGCCTCGCGACCCCAAGGCCGAATCCTCTTTTTTCGCGGGCGGCAAGGGCGGCCCTGTGAAGTTTCCGAGAATGCGTGGAAAAAGTGAGCAGGTTGACGTTCAGGTAATTGGGCCCCAGCAAGTGTTTGATTTGGAGCCGGATTGCGGCGCGGGTCTTTGCCAGCATTTGGCGGCCGACTTTTTATTCCACTGTCACGTTGCGCATCATTATGTTGCGGGCATGTGGAGCTTTTGGCGAGTTTACAACACCCTTCAAGTAGATGGCTTTCAGCAGGATATTATGAAGCCGTTGGCGGAGCTTCCAGATCGGAAAGGGAAGATGCTCGTCTCGGTTGATAATACGGCGTTGATTGGAAAGACCGTGAACTGGTTTGGTAAGAAGTGGGAGATTACGCCTAACGAAACGGATTTTTCGGCCAATCCGGCAAAAGTCTCGATCACCGATTGGGTGACGACGATGCTACCTAAACAAGGACAGCCAGGACATGTCCCCGATGAGAAGGGGCAGATTCTTGCCTATGACGCCACGGTTTTGGATTGGACATGGACACAGACTCCGAAAGGGCCATTGGCAATGACGGAGAAGGAGACGACACAAAAATGGCCACGCTATAGCGTGCCAGATGAACACATGGGAATAAAGGTTGGCCCTGGAAATGCGAGGAAGGTCGCCTTTGATGCAAAGACGGGGAAACTCGCATGGCCGCATTTACAGCCCCATTTTGGGAAGCGTCCTCCATTTGCGCGCGATCACGGTCCTGCGCCGTGGCTGGAGCCTTTCCATCAGGAAGAGGGCGGGGTTGTTGCCAAAGATAATGTATTTAATCCTTATGGGGAGCCAGCTGGTATAGGAAATGGTGGAGAGATCGCTTCTGGGAAGGAAACGATTCGTCCTGCGCGTCCTGGGGAGCAAGGCCCTTGGTCTTTGTGTCCACGGGAAAACGATAATGCCGCACAGCGGAAGTTTTATCGCATTCAGGCGGTCGGTCAGTTGCCGATTACGCTTGCAAAGGGAGATGGCAAAAATCCGCCGGTGGTGGATGATGATGGTTTGATATTCGTTCTGATGGAGGATTATGACACGGTAATGAAGGATCCCTCAAAGCGGGTTCCGCTCGTTTACCGTGCCAATGTGTATGACTGTATTGATGTAGTTTTGACGAGCACATGGAAGGATAATCCTGAAAATGCGTTTGCAAGCAAGCTTAATATTCATTCTCACATGTGGCAGTTTGACAATCAGGCCTCTGATGGCGTGATTGCTGGTTTTTCGTATGAGCAGTCGGTTCGTCCCTTTAAGGACGAGTTGGCCAATGATGCGAAGGCCACGCATGGTCTTCCGACTCCAATGAACGCAAAGTTGGAGAAAAAGGCAAAGGCCGGGAAAAACTTTATTGTTCTCACCGATGCAAAGAAGGCCGCCAAGTACCATGTGGGTACCAATTTGGCGATCGGGATGGAACAGGCAGATACGTTTGAAATTCGACGTATCAAGGAGATTGACGGCAAAGAGATTACTTTCACGACGCCGCTTGCCTTTAATCATGGCGCAGACGAGATTGTCAGCGTCGAGTATGTTCGGTATCGTTATTATCCCGATATGGATTTGGGAACGACCTATTGGCACGATCATGCCTATGGTGCGATCTCGTGGCAGCATGGCGCATTTGGGAGCACGATTATCGAACCGCCGGGTTCGACCTATCATGATCCGAAGACCGGCCTTCTGACACGAAGTGGTTATGTCGTGGATGTTCACACCAACGAGCCGCATTCTATTGATGCGATTGGAAGCTTCAGAGAGATGGTGCTCCATATTCAGGACACGCTCTTCTCAACGGCCAATACCGTGTCAACCGGAAATCCGCCGGAGGCGTTAGAGCAGGCGGCAGAGGCCGGAACGACATTGGCCTATCCGCTGAATAAGCAGAAAAATATCATGCTAACGCCAAACGCGTATTTAAATGGCGGTACGCATACGACGGGAGGCGCGTTTAATATGCGGGTTGCGCCATTTAATCGGCGGCTTTCGGTGAATCCCGATCCGTCGCTCGTCTTTAGCAGCAATGTGCATCAGGATCCAGATACCCCGCTTTTGACGGCCTATCTGGGTGATCCGATCATGATTCGGAATCTGGTGACTGCTGTCAATGAGAGTCACACGCTTCATGTGACTGGGCATTGGTTTAGATATCAACGCTACAACGACGAGTCGCAGCCGAGAAATGCGATTCATATCGGGATTGCAGAACGACATGATCTTTCCATTCCTGCGGCAGGCGGGCCTCAGAAAATGGCGGGCGATTATCTTTATTATAATGGTCGCGCCTCGAAAATGTCTGAAGGCAGTTGGGGTCTGATTCGTGTCTTGGATAAAGAGGTGGCCGACTTAAAGCCGCTTCGTGGACATGAAGAGATTCCGGTATCGGCAACAGAGGTTTGTCCTTCTTCTGCGCCGGTGAAGGAATTTAACGTCGTGGCAATGGACAAGAAGTTGGACTTTACGTCGCGATCAGAGGAAGAAGAAACAGAAGTTGATTTTGGCCGTAAGCTCAATCTAACCAATCCCGTTGGAAAGGTTTTTGTGTTGGCGGACGAGAAATCAAAAGTGGCCGGGGATTATCAGCCGATGCCGTTGACCTTACATGTGAATGTGGGCGATTGCATCAAGGTCAATCTGACGAATGATCTGGCTGCGGGGCGTGCTTCGTTTCATGCGGATAATCTTGCGTTTGATCCGCTTTCTTCTCAAGGGATCAACGTTGGGAAGAATCCGGGGGATCAAACGATTGGGCCTGGGGAAAAGAAGACGTACACCTTCTATGCCCATCCACAGGTCGGTGAGAATGCGGCATTTGTCGCTGATTTTGCTGATCCGATTCACAATCAAAGAGATGGTCTTTTTGGCTCGATTGTCATTGGTCCAAAAGGCTCTTCGTATCGGGACCCCGTGACGGGTGCCGATATCTCGCTGAAAAATAGTTGGCGTGCGGATGTCATTTTGGATTCGGGGGTTCCAGAAAATAAGGGACGTTCGAATTACCGAGACTTCTCGCTTTATTTCCAAGATGAGGATAACATTTTGGGAACCAGCTTTATGCCGTATTTGCAACAGGCGGCAGGGCTTGTCGGAATTAATTACAAATCGGATCCGTTTAGCCTTCGTGTGAATGAAGGTTGCGAGACGCTCAACACGATCTTCTCTTGTATTGGAGAGGGGAAGACGGGTGATCCGGTTACGCCGATTTTGGAAACACACGCAGGTGATGCCGTGGTGATCCATGTTTATGGCGCGTTTAGCGAGCAAAACAGTATCTTCGGCGTGGAAGGCCATGAATGGCCGGAAGAGCCGTTTATGAAAGGCGCTGATTTGGTGAGCAATCTGGAGTTTGGCGGCAGCGAAACGATGAACGTCTATCTGAACGCTGGCGGCCCCTATTCGCTTTCCGCCGATTATGTCTATACGAATCATCGTATGGCGTATCAGGAAGCCGGTCAGTGGGGATTCTTACGCGTGCTCCCGTTGGGGGACAAGCGAGTCCTGCCGCTGACCGAAAGTCGAGCAGGCAGCGGCGCACGTCGCGTCTCCTTCTAGGGGGGGACGCCTCCCCTGCGAGGACGACTGCTCCGCAGTCTATCCCCGCTTCCCGTTGGTCGCGGAAAAGATAAGGCCTTATTGTAATAGACCCTCCCCCGCTTGCGGGAGAGGGTTGGGTGAGGGGATGTATGTGTTTTGTAGGGGCGCACGGCCGTGTGCCCTTATCCCTCCCCTTAGTTAAGGGGAGGTTAGGTGGTGGGTATGTCTTTATGGTATCAGAAAGGATCATTAGATGAATAAATTAAAACCGCTGTTGATTTCTATAACGGGGATTGCCCTTGTTATTTTTTGCGTTGGAAACGTTATGGCGGCTGAAAAAACAGTCGCAAAGAAAAAGGAGAACACAGTGACCACTGCATCAGGTTTACAGTATGTTGACATCGTAGAAGGAAAAGGAGCAACTCCAAAATCAGGTCAAACCGTGGATGTTCATTATACGGGATGGCTCACCAATGGAACAAAGTTTGACAGTTCTGTTGATCGCGGCGAGCCGTTTTCTTTTGTGTTGGCACAAGGAATGGTCATTAAAGGCTGGGACGAAGGGCTTTCCACAATGAAAGTGGGCGGAAAGAGAAAGCTCACAATCCCACCGACGCTTGGATACGGAAAGAGAGGGGCCGGGGGTGTAATTCCTCCCGATGCGACTTTGATTTTTGACGTCGAATTATTAGGGGTCAAGTAGGGGCGTAAAACCTTCCGCCCATCTTTCCTCTTATCTTCTCACTCACCTTTTCAAGTTCGCAATGATTGAAGTTGGCCTTTGGATTCGAACTGCTGGAGATGGGGCTCCTGCGGAGCCCCATCTCTCTTCATCAGAAGAGGTTTTTCTGATCAAGAAAGACCCTGCTGGGCATCCTATTTTTTCTGTATTACAATCCGCAGCAGACGCTCCGCTACTAGATACCGTAGATTTGAAAAAGGCAAAAATTCGTGTGCTTTACGAAAGTCTGACCGGACATCCGCATCCTCACCCGCATGCCACCAGCCGTCAGTTAATGTGGGATTTTATAGAAGCGGCCATGAAGCGGTTGGCTTAATCGCAGTAAATCTATAAAACTTTCAGTTTTTATTTTAAAAATGAATATCAACCATATTTGAGCAGCCCTCTATATCTTTATCCGACCTATATAGAAAAGAAACCTTATGACATCATTGCTTAAAAGATTAGACTGGAAGTACAAGAATAATAAAGTCCTTTATTACGCCAAGGGCGGAAAATGTCCTATAATTAGTCACTAAACAGGAATATAATCACCCTAAAACAGAGATAGGAGTTTAAAAAAGCTTGGAAGCCCTCTTGGATATTGG
>JBBTIN010000022.1:0-17081 GCA_038059935.1 Nitrospirota bacterium | reverse complement strand
ACAAGACCCTCGACAATCTGGCGGCAGAGATCAAGATTCGGCACTATTCACAAAAGACACTCAAAGCCTATGCCGATTGGACGCGCAAGTTCCAAAGCTTCCTGAAAGACAAGCCACCCGAAGCGCTTTCAGCAACCGAAGTCAAAGACTATCTCACCTATCTGGCCGTGAAATGCAAGGTCGCCGCGTCTACACAGAATCAGGCGTTTAACGCTTTATTGTTTTTGTACCGGCATATTCTAAAAAAAGATTTTGGCGATCATAAAGATATTCCCCGTGCAAAAAAATCACACTATATCCCCGTCGTGCTCTCCCGTTCGGAAATTGACGTAGTTTTGAAGCGTCTTGAATATCCCTACAGTCTTGCAGTTAAACTGCTCTACGGATGCGGCCTTCGTCTCTTTGAGTGTTTAAGCCTGCGGATTAAAAATTTCAATTTCGATGCGGGAATACTCACGGTTCATGGAAAAGGGGATAAAGACAGAACCGTCCCAATTCCACAAAAAATCGTTTCTGAACTGACGGCACAGATTGAAGCCGTAAAAAAGCTCCATGACGAAGACCGTAAGGCAAAATACGCAGGCGTATTTCTGGATGATCGCCTTAAGAAGAAATATCCGAATGCCGCAAAGGAATTCATCTGGCAGTGGTTTTTCCCCCAGCGGTCATTGACGTTTGTAGAGGAAACAAAAGAATTAAGACGATTTCATCTCCATGAAACCGATCTTCAACAGGCCATTCACAAAGCCGTAGGATGGGCAAGGCTTACCAAACGGGTGACCTCACATACCTTTCGCCATTCCTTTGCCACGCATCTTTTGCAAGCCAATTATGATATCCGGACAATACAGACACTACTGGGTCATAGTGATGTGCGAACAACGATGATTTATACGCACTGTGTCCCCAGCAAAACGATCAAAGAATTAAAAAGCCCGCTGGATTTCTAAACGGTTTTTAGAAACGCCCTAAACCCTTCTTGAAGTTCTGAATCTCTTCTGAAAATACGGCTTTGCCCCATCTCACTTTTTGCATGCGCGACTCACGAAAAGAACGCACCGATACCCCTTTTTTGGGATGCAATGTCACTGTTATTGCGCCGTCATGATCGGTTCTGTAAATCTTCGCGCCACTTTTTTTATAAGCGGCAATGACCTCCGAATGCGGATGACCATATCGGTTTTTCTCGCCCACAGAAAAAATCGCAATTTTGGGAGAAACCTTTTTTAAGAACGTATCGCCAAGAAATAACGAAGACAGAAGAGACCCTCGTGCGCCATGATGCGGCACCTTCAAAATCGTGCTTTTAGTCAGGTCATTATCCAACAACATAATATCAATCGCCTGCTTTTCTATATCTCCAGTAAAAAGAAAAGCCGTGTCCGGTTGAGAAAGACAGGAGAGCCGAAAGACAATCGAATGGTCATTCCTGTTTTCTTCATTGGGATCAACACCCACGTTCGGATGCAGAAAAATAATGCGGCAATCCCCAATTTGGATCGGCATCGTCTTTTGATTCACAACTTGTTGTGCAATGCGCTTATCACGAATTGTTTTCATGAGCGCTTGATAAAATTGCACATCGGGCGCAATACCATTACTTAATATGTGCTTGATGTTGAATTTTTTAATGATCGAATCAAATCCGCCAATATGATCCATCTCTGGATGCGTCCCAACCAAATAATCAATCGTCTTGATTTTTCGCTCCCAAAGAAAAGGGACAATCGCGGCTTTCCCCACATCAAAGGGCATCCCCGATCCCGCGTCAACAAGCATCGTCTCTCCGGTTGGAAATTCAATGAACGCGCTATCTCCTTGTCCGACATCTAAAAAAGTCACTCGAAGCGATTTAGATAAGAAACGAAGTGAACCCCATCCAACAAACAACGCACTAAAGAAAACCAATACGACGACCATGATGCGAAGCGAAACCCTTCTGACCAAGAGCACCCATAAAATCAGAATAAAAAGAACCACCATCAAAAGATGCGGCGAGGCAAAATGCAGATTCGCGTAGTGGACCTCCGCAAAAAATGAAACGATCTTAAAGTAAAATAACCCGATCTCAAAATTCAATGCGGCCAATGGAAAAAACGGAAAGAATGGCGCAGCCAATGACGAAAGCCATCCTAAAGGCAAAAGTAATAAACCAGTCAATGGAATCACGATGAAATTAGAAATGATCCCAACAAAACTAAACTGATGAAAATAATAAAGGGTCAGCGGCATGGTCGCGAATGTGGCTGCACAGGATGCAACGCCCATTGTTATTGCCGCTTGTTTGAATCGTTCAACCATACCCTGCGTCGCATCGGGTTTTGGATAAAGTGCTTCCCACCATTTTGTTGCCAAGATGATAAATAAAATGGCAAGAAATGAAAGTTGAAATGAAATATCAAAAATGGCTTGTGGATCGGCAATCACAATGAGAAGTGCCGCCAGCGAAAGCGCCTGTTTGATCGCGGCAGGCCGACCCAGAACAATAGAGAACAGGTACGCCAATATCATAATGAGTGATCGAACGGTGGCCACTGCCGCGCCAGAAAGCAGCGTATAAAAAATCGCGGCGATGGCCGTCATGAGCGCGGCCCATTGGGACGGAATTTTGATCAGCGAGAGCCGCAGTAACATGGGAATGGGAAGACGAAGCAGCAGAAAGCGCGCCGATCCAAAAATAAAAAAGGAAACCATCGCCAAATGAGAGCCCGAGATTGAGAGAATGTGATTGGTTCCAGAATCTGTAAAGGCATCGCGAATCGGATCGGTCAAATATCCGGTCTCTCCGAGCACCATCGCCAATAAAATTGGCCCGGCAGGAGAAGTCATATCGGATAGGATTTTCTCTCGTATTTGATCTCTGAAATGATAAATGTCCTTCAAAAAACGATTTCCCCCTTCCCCTATTTTTTTAATGGTTTGATCATTGGAAAGAAACGCCACGCCAGAGAATTTTCGTTCTAAATAATCGGCCGTTTGAAAAACCCCTGGATTTCGAAATTGTTTTGGAGCACGAAGCGATATGGTCATTTCAAGCCGATCTCCGTACAAAATAATCTGCTTTGACGGAAAAAGTGTTAGACGAAATAATCCATGAATGGGAACGTGTTTTCTATTTTCTAAAATCGAAATGGCCTTCATCTGCAATACCAACCGATTCGGGCCATGTTGTGGGGCATGAGAAACTTCTGCAATCACCGTAGCTTGCTCACGATTGATCAGTCGGCTTAAATCATCTGGACCTGCGAGGAAAGAATGCACCGCAGGGAAAAGAATGCCCATCGCAAAAGATACAAAGAGGCCTGTCTGTATGGCTTGCCGCTTTGTTGAAAATAATTTGAACGACAAACAAAGCAGAAATAGGAGTATCGTACAGACGGGAAAGTACGACAAGAATTCGGCGAAAAAAAGACCGAGAATAAAGGCCGGTGCGATTTTTACCAGCACGCGTGGCTTGTCCTGTTAGACTCTTGGTTGATTACATCTACGTTTTTTGCGTAGATAATTTATTTCGTTTTGTGTAACCGTATTGCAAGCCCACAACGACCAACGGGGCAAAGTGCCCTGCGAGGAGTTGTCACAACTCGCTTCCGCCCGTCGGCGGATTAATGCTTTAACTGCATCAGCCCTGATACAATCATGGCGATGACGATTCCAAATAAAAACACGACGATGCAGCCGCATCCGAGCCGATTGACCGCGGCGACATCCTGTCCCATTTTGTTTTCTTTTTGCTTACGTCGAATCATGGAGGGCAAGCGTACAACAAACCGCGCTGTGTTTCAATACGAAAAACAACAACGGATTTTCCCAATGAAATTATCAAAATACGCCTTTTTCATCTTTTTGCTTTTTTTGTTTGTACCCCCTATTTTTGCGGAAGAAACAAAACGCACCTGTATTGGACTTCTTTGGTGTAGCGAAGAAAAGGACGGGGCGTCCTCTGTAGATGCCTTACTTTATCTTTACTCCTCCGAAGAAAGAGAATATTTTTCTCGTCTGGCCATCCGACCTTTCTACTCCCACGAGATCAATCGGAAATTAGATTATACGCGAAGAAGTATTCTTTGGCCGCTGGGAACCTACGAAGAAAAAAAGGGGGAACTTCAATTTCATATTTTTCCCCTGTACTGGCAAGGGAAAGGAGACGATTATCAATATCGCTACATTCTCCCTTTTTATGGCAGCGATCAAAACGAAAAGCGGGCTCGCCGTTTTTTCTTTCCATTTTATGGCCATGAGGAAACGAAAAATCCGCCGATACTGCGTACCTCTTTTCTAGGGCTTCCCCCGATTGACAGTCTGCAACCGCTTCCCACACTTGCTCTTTATGAACAGACTCAATCCAATGAAATGCGGACAAATCGGTTCTTTCCACTCTATCGGTATGAACGGGAACTGAAAAAAGAAGCACTCCGATTTTCGCTGATCGGTTCTCATGCTCTCTCACTTTTTTGGTATAACACCGAGTCCGCATTAACGGAAAATCACGTCTTTCCGCTTTACAGTTATGAAAAAAATAGAACAAAACAGGAAATAGAATTTGGACTTCTAGGATACAATGCACTCTCGTTGATTTGGCATAAGGAATCACCGTCCCTTTTAGAAAATCGTTTTTTTCCGCTTTACGATTATCAGGAAAAAGGAGAGAAGCAGTCGCTTTCTGTGATCGGGTTTTCCGATCTTGCAGTCTATCGGCACATTAAAACCCCCACGCAATTGGTGGATCGGCTTTTCCCGCTTTATCATTATCGCCGCGATCTTCAAACAGACGAGACCGAGTGGGACATTGCCCTTCTTTATAATCACCTGAATACACCAACGACAATTTCCAATCGTTTTTTTCCGCTTTATCATTATGAACGTAAGAAACAAAAAGACCAATGGGAATTGGGGCTAATCGGATTCTCCCCTTTCTCTATTTATTCTCATCGTGCCACTCCCGCGCTGACAACGGACCATCTGTTCCCGCTGTACGGTTATTGGAAATCGTTCCCAGACGAGACTCGCTTTTCAGCATTGGGACTTCCGCCCATTGGACACGGATTTACATGGGCGCTTTATGAACAGACCCAAACTCCCTCAATTACACAGAGACGCCTCTTTCCTCTTTTTCGGTACTATTATAATAAAGAGACCGATCTTTTACGTTGGGATGCCCTTTTTATTTATCAGCATCAAAAGACACCCACTTATATTAAGAATGCATTCCTGCCGTTTTATTTTTATGAAAATGATTTAGATCAAAAACGTCTACAGATCGGTGCAATTGGTGCGCCGCCCTTCACATTATTTTCGGTTCGGCAGTCACCCGAAAAAACAACCGATTATTTCTTTCCATTTTATAGTCATCAAAAGACGAGCGATTATGAACGGCACGCCGCGTTGGGGTATGACTTTCTCTCATTGTATTTTCACGAGCGCAAGAACAATGCCGTCACCGACCGTTTCTTTCCGATCTATGGATACAACCAAGATCGTTTTGGAACTGATTTGAATGTGATGCTTATTTACAATCATGAGAAGCGTTTCCAGAATGATTTCGTGCATGACTCCCTCTTTCCACTTTACAGTTTTGAAAAAACAGAATCACAATCCGATTTTTCATTGATTGGATATAAGGCCTTCTCACTTATGAGATATACGAAAACACCCGATCTTCTACATCATCGCTTCTTTCCATTGTATGATTTAGAGAAAGCAGAAGCACAATTAGATTTCTCGCTCATTGGGTACAAAGCGTTTTCTTTTCTTCGCTACGCCAAAACGCCAGATCATTTTTCTCATCATATTTTTCCTCTTTATCGGTATGACCATGACCTAAAAAAAGACGAACGACTGATCAATGCAATGCTCCTTTATTCCCATCGTGCCTCTCCGAATCGAGTTTCTGATCGTCTTTTTCCAATCTATGATTATCAAGCCGAAAACAATAACGACCAATCTCTTTCATTATTGGGGGTTTCAAAGTTTGCGCTTTATCGGCATGTCACATCCCCTACAAAAACAGAGGATCGTGTTTTTCTGCTTTATCGTTATACAAACGAAAAGACAACAGGAAAATTACAAATCAGTGCGCTGGGAATTGCGCCACTTTCTCTTTATGCGTATCGCTCAACCCCGACAAAAACAGAGAGCCATTTGTTTCCGCTCTATCGTTATGAATCAAATCATAATCAATCGGACTTTTCTCTGCTTTGGCCTTTGGTTCATTATCGGCGTGAAGAAGGAAGGGTTACACAGGCTTCAATTTTTTGGTGGCTGGCGCATTATGAAGAAATTAAAAAAGGAGAAAAAGAGTTTCGCATGCTGGGTGGTTCTGCGATGGCGGTCTTGCGAAAAAAGAAAACGCCAACGGTTTCTTCGTTTGAGTTGAATCCTATTATTCCGTTTTATTCTTATACGAAGAAGGAAAACGATTTTGAGTGGAATTTTCTAGGCGGGCTTTTGGGAATGCGAACCGTCGGTACCGATAAAAAAGTTCGACTCTTTTATCGCTATTGGTAGTGGGGTTCGGACACGGCCATTCTGTTCAATGATTGTCCTTGGTGCGATTGTTGAGCCATTCGGCCATCGCTAAAAAAAGTCGAGGAAAAAGCCGATTGAGGAAAACCATTATTTTGGCGTGCGTCGTAATAATGGCTTCGCCGCGTCTTTCTGATACCGCCTGAATGATTGCCGCTGCCGCCTGTCGCGCAGGCATGACCAAAAATTCTGGAACAGATTCTTTCAGCGATGCATCAAAGAGACCGGCGCGATTGACTTTCCGAAATTCCGACTCCACAAGGCCAGGGCTAATCAGCGTAACAGAAACCCCATACGAAGAAAGCTCTGGGCGGATGGATTCACAAAGTCCACGCAACGCAAATTTGCTCATCACATAGGCAGACGATTCCGGCAGGGCAATATGCCCCAGCACGCTCCCCACGACAACCAATCTCCCACGACTTTTTTTTAGATCATCCAGTGTGGCATAGATTGTGCGAATCACACCAAAGACATTGGTCTCAAATAATCGCTGATAATCGGCCAGCAGAAGCGATGCAAGCGCACCCCTCACGCCAAAGCCCGCATTTGCAATCACGATATCAATTTTTCCCATTACTGCACGCGCCTCGGAGACAACATTTTTGATTTCCAAGTCATTGGCAACATCACAATGATAGAAGATCACCCGCTGTCCGACCCTTGATATTTTTTCGGAGAGGGCTTTTAGTCGTTCTGTCCGGCGTGCGACAAGAATCAAGTCTGCCCCGTTTTGTGCATATAAAATAGCAATGGCCTCGCCAATACCCGAAGATGCCCCGGTGATTAAAACAACTGGGCGATTTGACAAGGGCGTGTTTTCGACGGCTTGTGTCGTTTTGGGAAAATGTTCATTTTGAATAATAATGTCCGTCATGATTATGATTGGACTATATCACGACCGCAATCATTAATATAAGAATCGAATCCATAGCCTTTGATGGAGACCATTCAATTATGCTACACATGAGAATAATTCCTTACTATCAATCAATCTATGGATGAAGCAGAAACCCACAACGATGCCTAAGCCTAAAACAATTTTTTCATGTCAGAAGTGCGACTATCAATCCCCCAAATGGACGGGACGCTGCATGGACTGCGGCGCTTGGGATAGCATGGTTGAATCACTCCCCGTCCAAGAATCGGAGGCTGGGCGGTGGGTTGCGGAATCCCTGAGCGACAATACGGGAGCCGCGCCTTTACCAATCAATCAAGTTCCGACGCACGCCGCTTCGCATTTTCGCACCGGGCTGTCTGAATTGGATCGCGTTTTAGGCGGCGGAGTCGTTCCTGGATCGGTGGTCTTAATTGGGGGTGATCCTGGGATTGGCAAATCCACACTCCTTTTACAAGCCCTTCATCTCATTAAAAAAACAACATTGTACATTTCCGGAGAAGAGTCGGCCTCACAGATTAAACTGCGCGCCGACCGCCTACGGATCACATCAGAGCACTTGCATTTATTGGCAGAAAACGCACTGGAGGAAATTCTTCGTCATACCGAAAACTTAAAGCCTGCCGTGATTGTGATTGATTCCATTCAAACGATCTACACGCGGGCGATCACCTCTTCCCCCGGAAGTGTCTCACAAATTCGTGAAGCGGCGGCACAATTGATGTTTTACGCAAAACGATCGAACACGGCCGTATTCATTATTGGACACGTGACCAAAGACGGCGCCATTGCCGGCCCACGTCTTTTAGAACATATTGTGGATACCGTTTTGTATTTTGAAGGGGATAAAAGCCATGCGTATCGGCTGATTCGAAGTGTCAAAAATCGTTTTGGATCGGTTCATGAAATCGGGGTCTTTGAGATGAAAGGCGTTGGGCTGGTTGAGGTGTCTAATCCCTCCAGTATTTTTCTTTCGGAGCGATCCCACGAGGCGCCTGGGTCAATTGTGGTGGCTTGCTCCGAAGGGGAGCGGCCGCTCTTAATTGAGTTGCAAGCACTCGCGACAGAAAGCCGTTTGGGGACGCCGCGCCGAATGACCTCCGGCGTGGACACAAATCGCGTTTCGCTGTTGGTCGCCGTGTTGGAAAAACGGGCGGGACTGCATCTGACCGGACAAGATATTTTTGTGAACGTGGTTAGTGGTATCGAGGTGAGCGAACCGGCGATTGATTTGGGATTGGCCATTGCGATCGCGTCTAGTTTCAGGAACAAACCGGTGAGCGCGCATACGGTGTGCTTTGGAGAGATTGATCTTTTAGGGGAGATTCGTCCGGTGCAATATGCCATGCAGCGTGTTCGAGAGGCGCAAAAGCTAGGATTCACGCGGGCTATTTTGCCGGCCAGAAATTGCGAGCTACTCAAACAAGAAGAAGGGGCATCTTTGAAGATTGAACTTTTAGGCGTCTCTCAAATTGCTGAAGCACTTGAGATAATTTAATGATGAGAGCACTTCTAATTATTATTCTGATTTTAACCTCTGGATGTGCGCGAGGTTTGTTGTCTTCGCCCTCTTATCGGGACGCCTCTCTTGAGGAGTTAGTAAGCCTTTATCAAAAAGAACGGGAGGCCCTACCGCCGATATCGGGACTCATGGAAGTGACGCTTCAAGATAAAGTAAAGAATCGTTTTTTTGCGCGATGGGCTTCTGATGGTACAGAGATTAAAATCAAAGGGTTTGACATTATTGGCGGAACGCTCTTTGATTTGAAGATATTAGAATCGGAGATTTTTTTCTCGTCGGCTGGGGAAGAAAACTTTTTTCAGGGAAGCCGCGTGGCATTCTCGAAATACCTTTCCAAACAATCGTCTTTTGGAATGCGTCTAGAATGGCTGTCCTTGTTTGATTGGATTGCGCGAGGCGGATTGCCTGACTTTGCGGATTTGCCGACTGCTGCACTAGAAAAGGAGGATGCCCGATTTGTCCTTTATTTTTTCAAACCAGAAGCAACCAAAAATGTTTTGACACAAAAGATATGGATTGAGCGATCGGCTTTTCGCGTTCAGGATGTCATCTTTTTTGATGCTTCTGGGAAGCGATCGGCGACGCTTTTGTTTGGGGACTATCGTTTCGTGGATGGCATTTTGTATCCTTTCTCGGTGAAAGGAAAGTCGGACGGGAAGCAAATCGAGATTGTCTTTAAGGAACTCAAGGCGCGTGCAAAATGAGTGTTTTGTTTAGAGTCCATAGCGATCGTCAAATTGAAGTTAGTGCAACTCAATAATCTGCATCTCCATCAGATGGAGGACTCTTTGAGAGAGAGGAAGTAAGTTGCCATGCAGTACCCAAACATAATGGCTATTGGCTGAGGGCACAGGCTGCCTATGACACGGAGGTTGCTGAACAAGCCATTGGCACCAAACTGATGCAAATCAGACCTTGGGCTGCACGAGCAGCCTAATAGAAAAACGTGTGTGGCGTGGAGGGCAGGATTGACTATTGCATCCACTATCCCGACTTACTTTAGTCGTTATTGAGGACACGCACTTTAATCATTGACTTCTTCGCTTTCTGAAATATAGAATGCGACATCAACCTTTAATCGAGTCCTGCGAGACTGGAAAGGAAAATGCCCATGCAAGAAACTTCCCAAAAAATAATCCTCTCATCACTTGAAATCGCGCGGATTATCGTTCGCATCTCACACGAAATTCTTGAGAAGAATAAAGGTGGAAAAGAGATCGCCCTCGTTGGAATCCAAACAGGCGGGGTCTATCTCGCCTCCCGCATTCGTCAGAAAATTCAAGAAATTGACTCCGTTTCCCTTCCGATAGGAGAACTCGACATCACGCTCTATCGCGACGATTTTCGATTAAAAAAGGAATATCCAAAAATTCAAAAAACCTCAATTCCGTTTGATCTGGAAAATCTGAAAGTCATACTGGTAGATGATGTCCTCTTTACCGGTCGAACCATCCGGGCCGCCATGGATGAACTGATTGACTTTGGCCGACCCCAGCAAATTCAACTGGCCGTGCTGATTGATCGCGGCCATCGGGAACTTCCGATTCGTGCCGATTACGTTGGGAAAAATCTTCCGACCGCGCGCAGTGAAAAAGTCAATGTCCGATGGCAGGAGATGGGCGATGCCGATCAGGTCGTTGTCATTAAAAACGGGGTGCGACCCTCGCAGGGCACGTTGCCCCTGCGGGAAGAAGAGATGCCGTCATGACCCGAAAAGACTTGATTGCCATTTCCGATCTTGAGAAAGAAGAAATCGAAACTGTTTTATCTACGGCCGCTTCCTTTAAGCAGGTAATTGGCCGGGACATCAAGAAGGTTCCGACACTTCGGGGTAAGACGGTGGCCAATCTTTTTTTTGAGAACAGTACACGAACCCGCGCCTCTTTTGAGCTGGCCGCAAAACGGCTCTCCGCCGATGTGATTAATTTCTCGCCCGGGGCAAGCAGTCTTTCCAAGGGGGAGTCGCTGCTGGATATGGCAAAAAACATTGAGGCCATGGAAGTGGATATGATCGTCCTTCGGCATTCGGAATCGGGTGCGCCAGCTTTTTTGGCGAGCCGCCTCAAAAGCGCGGTGATTAACGCCGGAGACGGCATGCACGAACATCCCAGTCAGGGATTGCTGGATCTCTTTACCATTCAGGAAAAAAAAGGGACCATTGCGGGATTGAAGGTGGTGATTGTCGGAGATGTGCTTCATAGCCGCGTGGCGCGATCGGATATTTATGGTCTTAAAAAAATGGGCGCGGAGGTGATGATTGTCGGCCCACCGGCGATGATTCCGCTGTCCGCCAATCAATGGAAGGTGGGAACCCGTTATAATTTAGATGAGGCCATTATTGGTGCGGATGTGATTATTTTATTACGGCTCCAACTCGAACGACAGGGGAAAGGGTTTTATCCAACATTGCGGGAATATGCGAGTCTTTACGGACTCAATGCCAATCGGCTGGCAAAGGCCAATAGCGGCGCGCTGGTTATGCATCCGGGGCCGATCAATCGCGGCGTGGAGGTTTCCTCTGAAGTGGCTGATTCGCTCTCTTCCGTTATTTTGGATCAGGTGACCAACGGCGTCGCCGTTCGAATGGCGCTTCTTTATCTTTTATCGGGGGAGGCCAATGGCTGATTTACTTAGCAATTCCTCCTTTAAAAATGGGAGTGTTATAAAAGGCAGACGACCTTTCAAACGCAAGACCGAAGTGGATGAGTTCTTTGGAGAAAAACAGTACAAAGGACGTATAAACAAGCCAAAGGAAAGCAGAACAGCTTCATCGCCTCATATTTGCTACGAACATCCAAACGGGAAGATATATCTGGGCGACTGTATTACAGTTATGCAATCACTTGGCGATGAATCGGTTGACTTGGTTTTTGCTGATCCTCCATACAATATTAAAAAAGCGGATTGGGATTACTTTGACTCGCAAAAGGAATATGTGGATTGGTCGGAAGGATGGATAAAAGAAGTGGCGCGGATATTGAAACCAACCGGATCGTTGTACGTCTGTGGTTTTTCAGAAATTGTCGCCGATATTAAATCTCCAGCAATGCAGTTTTTTGATCATTGCCGTTGGATCATTTGGCACTACAAGAATAAGGCAAGTTTGGCGAACGACTGGGGCAGATCGCATGAAAGTATTTTGCATTTCCGCAAGAACAAAAAACATCAGTTTAATGTTGATGCTGTACGTATCCCCTATTCGGAACACACCTTGAAATATCCGACACATCCCCAAGCAGCGACAAGCCAGTACGGAAATGGCAAACAACATTTATGGGAGCCAAATCCTGATGGGGCAAAACCAAAAGATGTTTTGGAAATTCCGACCACCTGCAACGGAATGCATGAAAAAACAGACCATCCAACGCAAAAACCAGAAGAGCTTTTGAGGAAAATATTACTCGCCTTGTCTAACGAAAGCGATGTTATATTTGACCCATTTCTCGGCTCTGGCACGACTGCGGTGTGTGCTGAACAGTTGAAACGCAAATGGATTGGATGTGATTTGTCTGAGGAATATCTCGGTTGGGCAGTGAATCGCCTCGAATTGGTTGAAGATTGGCCGATTGAGCGATGGAAACAGTACGATTTCGAGAATCTTAAGCGTAGAAATTCAATACGATGAAAATCACTCAACTCACAAAAGTGGCGACAGATAAGTCAAAGTTCAAGACACTTCCCGATTTTTTAGATTTTGCGGAAATGTATTTGGAATATGTTGCCAGTAAGCTCCAAGCGGTTATTGTTTCTCAAAATGAAAATCACTACCAGTTTTATCAATATGACTCGGACGGTAACTACCAGATCACTCGCCCCATCAATTCAAGGCTGATGTATAACGCAACGGATTTTCTTGCTGCCAAGAAGTCTTTTACCAGAATATTAAAAAATGCGAAAGGCTCAAAATCAAAAGAGGAAAGAGACACAATCAATCGAACGGTTTATACCATGCAAATGGCTATCGGCTCAACGCTTGATGCGCTACCAGCCGGTCGCTCAAATGCTGCAAGAAAAATGAATGGTGATTTGTTTGAGTATTTAATTCGTCTTGTTATTCGGGGAATTGGCATTGATTGCAAATCGGGGGTGGGGCAAATACCAGTAATGCTCCGTGGTAAAGAGCAGTTTCGAATGCGCTATCAGCATGATCTTATTGTTGAACACGATGGAGATATAAAACTCATCGGTTCTATAAAAACCTCAAGCAAAGACCGTATAGATAAAATTTTCATTGATAAGTTTCTGTATAACAAGCTGACAGACACAAATACCCCACACGTTGCTGTTTTCCTTAATGATGTGCAACGGAAGAATGGCAAAGAGAAAAATAAGTACGGTATTAATGCGACTTTCCTTCCTGGGCATTTTCGCGGCTATACGGGCAAGCTGAACCCGCTGGACGGTGTGTATTACTGCGATATTCGGCCAAAGATGCTCACAGAATATATTTTGAAAGACCACATTCGCACCTTCGATCATTTGCTCTGTGAGGATATTTTGAAATTCCTATGAAGAATTCCATGACACATTCCATACTGATTCGCGGGGGCAGAATCATTGACCCCGCTGAAAATCGCGACGAAATTGCCGACCTCTTAATCGAAAATGGAAAGGTCGCGGCCATCTCGCCACACCTGACCATCAAAGGCCATGTTGACGAAATAGATGCCACTGGGAAGATTGTGTCACCGGGGCTGATTGACTTGCACGTCCATCTGCGCGAACCGGGGTTTGAATATAAAGAGACAATCGAATCCGGGATTGCCGCAGCCGTCTTTGGCGGATTTACAACGATTTGCTGTATGCCCAATACAAACCCAATCAATGACAACGCCTCCGTCACCCGGCTGATTTTAGAAAAGGCACGACAAGTGGGGAAGACCCATGTCCTGCCCATCGGGGCGGTGACTCGCGGGTCAAAAGGAGAAGAGTTGAGCGAGATGGCGGATCTTATTTCTGCCGGTTGCGTGGCGGTCTCTGATGATGGCCGTCCTGTAAGTAATAGCCTGATGATGCGCCGGGCATTGGAGTATTCAAAAATATTCGATATTCCGGTGATTGACCATTGCGAAGATCTTCACTTGTCGGACGGTGGCGTGATGCGCGAGGGATCGGTCTCGGTCGCATTGGGATTAAAAGGGATTCCATCGGCTTCAGAAGCCATCATGGTGGGACGCGATATCGAATTGGCCGCGTTAACGGGAGGCCGCGTACATATTGCCCATGTGAGTACGGCGGCTTCTGTTCGTCTTGTTCGAGAGGCAAAACGACGCGGTCTTCCTGTTACGGCTGAAACCTGTCCGCATTATTTTACTTTAACCGACGCGGCCGTCTGCCAATATCACACCCATGCGAAGATGAATCCGCCGCTTTCCACCGAGGAGGATCGGCTTGAAGTTCGCGCGGGACTTTCCGATGGAACGATTGATGCCATTGCGACCGATCATGCCCCGCATGCCCCGTGGGAAAAGGAGCAGGTGATCTCCTGCGCGCCGTTTGGGATTATTGGGCTAGAGACGGCACTACCGCTCTCGTTGAAATTGGTTGAGGAGGGTGTTCTTTCACTGCCCATGCTGATTCAAAAATTAACGCAAGGGCCGGCAGAAATTTTAAGAAAACCAATTGGCCGACTGCGTGTGGGCGATTGTGCCGATGTCACGATCATTGACCCCGATTATGAATGGATTGTTGATCAAAATAGCATTCAATCCAAAAGTAAAAACTCTCCGTTTATGGGCTGGAAGATGAGGGGGCGTGCGACGCAAGTCATTATTTCCGGAAAGGTGATTGAAACAAAGTGAAACCCGCGATTTTGTTACTGAAGGATGGAACCTCTTTTTTAGGCCGGTCGTTTGGCGCGGAGGGAGAGACCATCGGAGAAGTTGTTTTTAACACCAGCATGACCGGCTATCAGGAGATACTCACCGACCCGTCTTATAAAGGACAACTGGTGACGATGACGTATCCGTTGATTGGCAATTACGGTGTGCATGATGGTGATAGTGAGTCCAAAAAAATTTGGGCGGATGGCTTGATCGTTCGGGAATATGCCACCTATCCTAATATAAAGAAAGGATCAAGGCCGCTCGATCAGATGCTGAAAGCAGAAGGGATTGTCGCAATTGAGCAAATTGATACCCGCAGACTGACGCGGCATCTGCGTGATAAAGGGGCGATGCCGGGGATTATTTCGACGATCGAGTTTGATGAGGCGATTTTATTGGAGAGACTTGCGAAGGCGCCCAGAATTGGCGAACAGAATATGGTCTCCATCGTGAGTTGCAAAAAGGCCTACGCATGGAATCCCGAAGGACGACACCATGTCGTCGCTTATGACTTCGGCGTGAAGCAAAATATATTGCAGATGTTGGCTTCTGGTAACTGTCGCGTCACGGTAGTTCCGTATGATACTTCTTCCGAAGAGATACTTTCTTTGCGCCCCGATGGGATTTTGTTATCGAATGGCCCGGGCGACCCGGATGTCATGACCGATGTCGTTTGTAATGTTCAGCAGTTGTTAGGGAAAAAACCTATTTTCGGGATTTGTTTGGGACATCAAATTTTGGGATTGGCATTGGGCGGGAAATGTTATAAGTTGCCGTTTGGCCATCATGGGGGAAACCATCCGGTGATGAATTTGGCCACCCAGAAAATCGAGATTACGGCGCAAAACCATAACTATGCGATTGATCCTTCGTCTATTGGAAATGATGTAGAGGTCACGCATCGGAACCTGAATGATGGGACGGTTGAAGGGATTCGTCATAAAAAGTTGTTGGCGTTCTCGTTGCAGTATCATCCAGAGGGAAGTCCCGGCCCGCATGACGCACATGATTTTTTTGATGTTTTTATTGGTACGATGAAAGGAAGCGTGTAGTGAAGACAAGGTTTTATTTCTTTTTTGCTCCGTTTCTTCTCCTGCTCTCCCTATCCGCCTGTATTCCCGAAGTGTCTCTTTTCCCAAAAGTAGGGCCTCTTAAAGAAACTGTTTTAGAGGGACAGGGCAAGGAAAAAATTTTGCTGCTTGATCTTTCTGGTGTCATATCCGAAGAGCCTTCCGTTGAGGGTGGAAGCGGACTTGGAGGAGGCGTGGTCGAACCGAGTCTCGTGGCTCGCGTCAAGGAGGAACTGCAAAAGGCCGAGAAAGATGCTTCTATCCGTGCCGTTGTGCTTCGGATTAACAGCCCCGGAGGAACCGTGACCGCGTCTGATATTATTTATCATGAGGTGATGCAATTTAAGAAAAAGACCGGCAAGAAGGTGATCGCTTCGATAGGTGGAATCGGCGCATCGGGGGGATATTATATTGCGGTAGCGGCCGATCAGATCATTGCGAACCCCACAGCGATTACCGGAAGCATTGGTGTGATTATGCTTCATTTTAATGTTCAGGGCTTGTTGGAGAAAATCGGAGTGGGCACGGAGGCGATTAAGTCCGGGCCGCATAAAGATATGGCATCGCCGTTTCGGGAAATCTCGCCGGAGGATCGAAAGATTCTTCAGAATAAAATCAATTCGATGTATGCGCGTTTTTTAGAGGTCATTACCAAAGGAAGAAAGCAGATTGATCCTCTGCAAATGAAAACGATTGCCGACGGGCGAATCTATACGGCTGATGAGGCGAAAAAATTAAATCTAATTGATCAAATTGGGTATCTGGATGCCGCGATTGATTTAGCAAAACAAGAAGCGGGGCTGACCGAGGCCAAGGTGGTGCTTTATAACCGCCCTCATCGGTACACGAATAATATTTATTCCAAGACGACTTTGGCGTCCGATTGGATGAGTACCGATCCGCGGCGTTTATTAAGAGAACACGCCGGGAATTTCTTCTATCTCTGGATGCCGTAGGGGGGGGCAACGTGCCCCAGCGAGTAGGGGCGACCCCGATGAATGTGTTTGTATTTAATCAGGATGAGAGTACTAGAACCCCATGCCAAAACGAACAGACATTCATAAAATTTTACTCATTGGCTCCGGCCCGATTGTGATCGGCCAAGGATGCGAATTTGACTATTCCGGAACACAAGCCTGCCGATCTTTAAGGGAAGAAGGCGTCTGATAGTAATCAGCATACAATATGCCCTCTGTGCCTATGATATTGAGACACTTCCCCTATGTTAAATTAGAGTAGAG